>NZ_JBHSMP010000009.1:354968-373347 GCF_042655705.1 Paraburkholderia denitrificans
CCATCGAGGCGGCACGCGTCCAGACGCGCTTACTTGAGCACTTGCGCGACAGCGCTGGCGACGACGTCGAGATTGCGGTTGTTCAGCGCGGCCACGCAGATGCGGCCCGTGCTCACGGCGTAGATGCCGAACTCTTCGCGCAGGCGGTCGACTTGCGCCGCCGTCAGACCCGAGTACGAGAACATGCCGCGCTGCACGTTGATGAAGTTGAAGTCGCGATCCACACCGGCGGCCATCAGGCGCTCGACGAGGCCCGTGCGCATTGCGCGGATGCGGTTGCGCATGTCGCCCAGTTCGTTTTCCCACATCGTGCGCAGTTCCGGCGAGCCGAGCACTGCGGCGACCACCGAACCACCGTGCGTCGGCGGGTTCGAGTAGTTCGTGCGGATCACGCGCTTGAGCTGCGAGAGCACGCGGGTCGATTCTTCCTTGCTGTTCGTGATGATCGACAGCGCGCCGACGCGCTCGCCGTACAGCGAAAACGACTTCGAGAACGACGACGAAACGAACACGTTCAGTTCCGAAGCGGCGAACAGGCGCACGACCTCGCCGTCCTCCTCGATGCCGTCACCGAAGCCCTGATAGGCGATGTCGAGGAACGGCACGAGTTCGCGCGCCTTCACGACTTCGATGATCTGCTTCCACTGGGCGATGGTCAGGTCCACGCCGGTCGGGTTGTGGCAGCATGCGTGCAGCACGATGATCGTGCCCGCCGCGTAGCTGTTCAGCGCGGCCAGCATGCCTTCGAAGTTCACGCCGTTGGTCTGCGCGTCGTAGTACGGGTACGCGACGACTTCGAAGCCTGCGCTTTCGAAGAGGGCGCGATGGTTTTCCCAGCTCGGGTCGCTGATCGCGACCTTCACGTTCGGGTTCACGCGCTTGAGGAGGTCGGCGCCGAGCTTCAGCGCGCCCGTGCCGCCAAGCGCCTGCGCCGTCACGACGCGACCGGCTGCGATCAGCGGCGAATCGTTGCCGAGCAGCAGCTTCTGCACGGCGGCGTCGTAGGCAGCCAGACCTTCGATCGGCAGATAGCCGCGCGGCAGTCCTGCTTCGACGCGGGCCTTTTCCGCTTCGCGCACCGCGCGCAGCAGCGGAATCTTGCCTTCCTCGTTGGTGTAGACGCCGACGCCGAGGTTCACCTTGGTGGTGCGCGCATCGGCGTTATAGGCTTCGTTCAGACCGAGGATCGGGTCGCGAGGGGCAAGTTCGACAGCGGAAAAGAGGGACATGATGGTTCGGCAATAGTCAGGGATGGACACATGGGTGGCCGCTTGCGCTTGCTCTCTCGCCGCCGCGCGTGAGTGCGCGCGGACGGCGCAGCCGGCTGGCCACGCAAGGCGCTATTGTAACGAATCTGTGACGCCTTTTCGCCCGCGGCGGCTGCTTTGCGTTCCTTTTGGACACGTTTAGGGGCGCGTTTCGTGAGCACGCTCGTGCGCAAATTCGTGCTCCGTTGCGTGGGCAGACGGCGCTGGCGCGCTTGTCGTCCGTCGCGCGGCACTTCCTTCCACCGTTCCCGCGCCCGATTCCACCCTCGGCCCGGACGTCGGCGAAACGCTAGAATAGTCCTTTGCCCCAGGCAGAGGATGTCGCCCCCCATGTCCGACCAGACCGTTGCCGACGCGCCCGTGTTCGACGAATCGAAGTTCGTCCAGTACGACGGTTCGCCGTTCCAGCTCTATCAGCCGTACGCGCCGGCGGGCGACCAGCCCACGGCCATCGAGACGCTCGTCGAAGGCGTCGGCGACGGCCTCGCGTTCCAGACGCTGCTCGGCGTGACGGGCTCGGGCAAGACCTTCACGATGGCGAACACGATCGCGCGCCTCGGCCGTCCGGCCATCGTGTTCGCGCCGAACAAGACGCTCGCCGCGCAGCTCTACTCGGAGTTCCGCGAGTTCTTTCCGCGCAATGCCGTCGAGTATTTCGTCTCGTACTACGACTACTACCAGCCGGAAGCGTATGTTCCGCAGCGCGACCTCTTCATCGAGAAGGATTCGTCGATCAACGAGCACATCGAGCAGATGCGCCTATCCGCGACGAAGAGCCTGATGGAGCGGCGCGATGTCGTGATCGTGGCGACCGTGTCGGCGATCTACGGTATCGGCAATCCGTCCGAGTACCACCAGATGATTCTCACGCTGCGCCACGGCGACAAGCTTGGCCAGCGCGACGTCATCGCGCGGCTGATCGCGATGCAGTACACGCGCAACGAGCAGGATTTCCAGCGCGGCACGTTCCGCGTGCGCGGCGACACCATCGACATCTTCCCGGCCGAGCACGCCGAAATGGCCGTGCGCGTCGAATTGTTCGACGACGAGGTTGAAACGCTGCAACTCTTCGATCCGCTCACGGGCCGCGTGCGCCAGAAAATTCCGCGCTTCACGGTGTATCCGTCGTCGCACTACGTGACGCCGCGCGAGACCGTGCTGCGCGCCGTCGAAACCATCAAGACCGAACTGCGCGACCGGCTCGAATTCTTCCATACCGAAGGCAAGCTCGTGGAGGCCCAGCGGCTCGAACAGCGCACGCGCTTCGACCTCGAAATGCTTCAGGAACTCGGCTTTTGCAAGGGCATCGAGAACTACTCGCGGCACTTCTCGGGCGCGGCGCCGGGCGAGCCGCCGCCGACGCTCGTCGATTACCTGCCGGGCGACGCGATGATGTTCCTCGACGAATCGCACGTCCTGATCGGCCAGTTCAACGGCATGTACAACGGCGACCGCGCGCGTAAGGAAAACCTCGTCGATTACGGCTTTCGGCTGCCTTCGGCGCTCGATAACCGGCCGCTCAAATTCGGCGAATTCGAGCGCAAGATGCGCCAGGTGGTTTTCGTGTCGGCGACGCCTGCCGACTATGAGAAAAAGGTCACGGGGCAGGTGGCCGAACAGGTCGTGCGGCCCACGGGCCTCGTCGATCCGGTGATCGAAGTGCGGCCCGCTTCGACCCAGGTCGACGACGTGCTCGGCGAGATCAACGAGCGCGTGGCCGCGGGCGAGCGCGTGCTCGTCACGACGCTCACGAAGCGCATGGCCGAGCAGCTCACCGAATTCCTCTCCGATCACGGCGTGAAGGTGCGCTACCTGCATAGCGATATCGACACGGTCGAGCGCGTGGAGATCATCCGCGATCTGCGGCTTGGCACGTTCGACGTGCTCGTCGGGATCAACCTGCTGCGCGAGGGCCTCGACATTCCCGAGGTGTCGCTCGTGGCGATTCTCGACGCCGACAAGGAAGGCTTCCTGCGCGCGGAGCGCTCGCTGATCCAGACGATCGGCCGCGCGGCGCGCAACGTGAACGGCAAGGCGATTCTCTACGGCGACCGCATTACCGACTCGATGCGCCGCGCGATCGACGAAACAGAACGGCGCCGCGCGAAGCAGATGGCGTTCAACGCGGAGCACGGCATCGTGCCGCGCGGTGTGGTCAAGCGCATCAAGGACATCATCGACGGCGTCTACAACGTCGACGAGGCGCGCGCCGAGCTGCGCGAGGAGCAGGAGCGCGCGAAGTTCGAGGACATGTCGGAGAAGCAGATCGCGAAGGAAATCAAGAAGCTCGAAAAGCAGATGATGGACTACGCGAAGAACCTCGAATTCGAAAAGGCCGCGCAGACGCGCGACCAGCTCGCACTTTTGCGCCGGCGCGTGTTCGGCGCGAACGTCGGCGATCATCCTGCCTGAGCACTCCACCGCCCGGCATCGCGCCCCTGAACCGGGACGCCTGTCACCACCCTTCAGTCTTGTAAGTTTCCATAAGGGTCTTGCTGCGCAAGACCCTTATGTCATCAGGCCTTCCGGGATTTTTCCTTTGGTGTAGTCCAGTGTAGGTGCTACACTGACATTCTTACTGAGAATGGTTCGCATTAACATTCATATCAATGTTGCGTCATTTGATTTCGTACTTTTACTCATAAAAATGCCAGGAGTTTCGATGCGGATCCACTCATTCTTGCGCGCCACCGCGCTGATCGCTGCGGCAGCGGCTGCCTGCAGCGCCAATGCGGCCGAATACCCGATCGGCAAGCAGCACATTCTGGGCGGCATGGAAATTGGCGCGGTGTATCTGCAGCCGATCACGATGGAACCGGAAGGCATGATGCGCAAGGCCGCGGATTCCGATATCCACCTCGAAACCGACATCCACGCCGTCAAGAACAACCCGAGCGGTTTTGCCGAGGGCGACTGGATGCCGTATCTGCAGGTCCACTACGAACTGACGAAACCCGGCTCGAATTACGTGCAAAAGGGCGACCTGATGCCGATGGTCGCGAACGACGGCCCGCATTACGGCGACAACGTCAAGCTCGCGGGCCCGGGCAAGTATCACCTGAAGATGACCGTCGAGGCGCCGATGCAGATGGGCAAGATGGCGTTCGGCCGTCACGTCGACAAGGAAACCGGCGTGGGTCCGTGGTTCAAGCCCATCACAATCGAATACGACTTCCCGTTCGCGGGCATCGGCAAGAAGGGCGGCTACTAAGCTGAGCCGCGCGGGTGAGTCAACAGGGCGGGCGGCGTTGCTTGCTGTCGCGGCGGCGCGGCCCGAAAACGCAGAACAGAGCAGGGAAGAACAATGACTGGAATCAGAAAGTTGGCGGCGCTCGCGCTCGGCGCGGCGCTTCTCGCGCCGCTCGCCGGCGTCGTGCATGCCGCAGACCTGCCGACGTTCAGGCTGGAAATGACCGACGGCAAGCTGAACCCCGCGCGCATCGAAGTGCCCGCGGGCAAGCGCATCAAGATCGAAGTGCACAACACCGGTAAGAGCGCGGCCGAGTTCGAGAGCGTCCAGTTGCGCAAGGAAACGGTGCTGGCGCCGGGTGCGGATTCGTTCGTCGTGATCGCGCCGCTCGATCCGGGCGAGTACAAATTTTTCGACGATTTTCATCATCAGGCGCAAGGCCTGATTGTCGCGAAGTAACGCGGCGAAGTAACGCAGCGAAACCAGCGTGACGAAATACGTCGCAAAGCAAGCGACAAAGCAGGCGTAGCGATGTGACGCCGCCCGCGTGTGCACTGGCGGCAGGAGGACTTGAATGGGTCAGGTGATGTTCATCGTGTGGCGGGAGAGCGTCGAGGCGCTGCTCGTCGTCGGCATTCTTCACGCGTGGCTGAAAAACGGCGATGCCGACGCGCGGCGCGGCCTGCCGTATCTATGGGGTGGCGTGGGGCTCGGGATACTCGCGGCGATTGCGCTCGGCGCGGCGCTGGTCGGGTTCACCGAGGTGCTCTCGGGCGATGGGCAGGATTACTTCCAGACGGCGATGGTGCTCGTCGCCTGCGTGCTGATCGTGCAGATGGTGTTGTGGATGAAGCGGCACGGGCGCACGCTCAAGCGCGAAATGGAGCAGTCGCTCGAAGCGAGCGCGCGCGATGCGAACTGGTGGGGCGTGACGGTGCTCGTCGCGCTCGCGATCGCACGCGAGGGCAGCGAGACGGTGATCTTCCTGTACGGGCTCGGCTTTGGCCAGTCGGGTCATGTCGACGCGGGCCAGTACCTTGCGGTGGCGATCGGCTTCGGCCTCGCCTTGCTCACGTTCTACGTGCTGCAACTGGGCGGCAAGGTGTTCTCGTGGCGCCACTTCTTCCGCATCACCGAGATCATGCTGCTGTTCCTCGGCGCGGGTCTGTTCCAGACCGGCGTCGACAAGCTGATCGACAAGGAGATTCTGCCCGCGATCGTCGATCGGCTCTGGAATACGTCGATGATCCTCGACGATTCGAGCACCTTCGGCTCGCTCGTCGCCACGCTCACGGGTTATCGCGCACATCCCGCGCTCATGAACCTGATTGCCTACGCTGCGTACTGGGCCGTGGTGTGGCTCCTCGTGCGTCGCGCAAATGGCCGCGCGGCCGCTATCGGTGCGAGGAAAGCAGCATGAGTTGTGTGTCCTCGCAGCCGGCCGCCCGGCGCGGCAAGCTCGCACAGGTCGGGCTCTGGATGCGGCGGCACGGTGCGGTGATCCGCACCGTGCAGTGGATCGTCGTCAGCGTCTACGCCTTCCTCATTATCGTGCCGGCGCTCATGCCGTTGCCCGGCAACACCGCGCATCTCTGGAACAATCTCACGCTCGCCGCGCAGTTCGTCTTCTGGGGCATCTGGTGGCCGTTCGTGCTGCTTTCGATGGTCCTGCTCGGCCGCGTCTGGTGCGGCGTGCTGTGCCCGGAGGGCGCGCTCTCCGAGCTTGCGAGCAAGCACGGCCGCGGCGGCGCCATTGCGCACTGGATGCGCTGGGGCGGCTGGCCGTTCGTCGCGTTCGGGCTGACGACCATCTACGGCCAGCTCGTGAGCGTCTACCAGTATCCGAAGGCGGTGCTGCTCGTGCTGGGCGGCTCGACGCTCGGCGCGATGGTGATCGGCTTTCTGTACGGCCGCGAAAAGCGCGTCTGGTGCCGCTACCTGTGTCCGGTCAACGGCGTGTTCTCGCTGCTCGCGCGTCTCGCGCCGTTTCATTACAAGGTCGATGAAGATGCGTGGCGCCGCTCGTACAAGTCCGGCGAG
Organism: Paraburkholderia denitrificans; assembly: GCF_042655705.1. Lineage (NCBI taxonomy): Bacteria > Pseudomonadati > Pseudomonadota > Betaproteobacteria > Burkholderiales > Burkholderiaceae > Paraburkholderia > Paraburkholderia denitrificans. The sequence goes on from NZ_JBHSMP010000009.1 coordinate 361,467, forward strand.
CAGGGCGGGCATCGCGTGATTCCGGTCAACTGCGCGCCGCTTCTGCCGCTGCGCAACATGAAGGGCGCCGCCGCGTGCCACATGTGCGGCCGTTGCGCGGGTCACCGCGACGCCATCGAACTGTCGTGGCGCTCGCCCACGCACGAGGTGGTCGAACTCGGTGACCGCCACGCGAAAGGCTGGGACACGGTGCTGATTCTGTACGGTCTCCTCGGTATCGCCATCGGCGCGTTCCACTGGACCGGTTCGCCGTGGTTCGTCGCCGTCAAGCAGTCGATTGCCGGCTGGCTCATCGACCGCGACATCACCTGGCCGCTCGCCACGAATGCGCCGTGGTTCCTGCTCACGCACTATCCGGCTCAGAACGATGTGTTCTCGTGGCTCGACGGCGCGATGATCGTCGGCTATATCCTCGCGACGGCGCTCGTGTACGGCACTGCGCTGCTCGCCATTCTGGCGGGCGTGAGCAGCGTGTTCGGGCGCTTCGAGATGCGCCGTCTGCACCACTTCGCGCAGGCCCTGATTCCGCTTGCGGGCGCGGGCGTGTTCCTCGGCCTGTCGGCCACGACGCTCGCGCTGCTGCGTGCGGAGCACCTCGCGCTCGACTGGGCATCGGGCGTGCGAATCGCCATTCTCGGCATTGCCAATCTGTGGAGTGCCTGGCTTGCGTGGCGCGTCGGCGGCCGATACAGTCAGCGGCTCGGGCAGCGCGGTCTGGCGTTGATCGGCTTCGCGGCTGCGCTTGCCGTCGTCGACAGTGCGTGGTGGCTCATGTTCTGGGGCTGGGCGCACTGATCGGCCGTTCAACCGATCGGAGAGCAAACCATGCGAACCAGGGCGGTATTGACTGACGAAGACATCGTGAAGATGGCCGACGCGGCCATCGCGCACGCGCACACGAATCAATGGGCCGTGACGATTGCAGTCGTCGACGAGGGCGCGCATTTGCTGTGGCTGCGCCGGCTCGACGGCGCGGCGCCCGCCACGGCGGAAATGGCGACATCGAAAGCCCGCACGGCGGCGCTTGGCCGCCGCGAGAGCAAGCTCTACGAGGACGTCATCCGCCAGGGCCGCACGGCGTTCCTCAGCGCGCCGCTCACAGCCATGCTGGAGGGCGGCGTGCCGATCGTCGTCGGTGGCGACGTGATTGGCGCAATCGGCGTTTCAGGCGTGAAATCGGACCAGGATGCGGCCGTGGCGCGCGCGGGTATCGCGGCGCTCGGCATCGCTTGAATCGGTAGACAACTGGCGGTAGACAGCCGGTGCACGCGTTCGCGGCGTGACGCGCGTGTGCCGGCTTTGTCTTTGTTACGGTGAGAAAAAAAATGGCGTGGCTGGCTGCGACGGCCCGCATGAAGCATGTTTGCACGAAGGGGTCAGGATTCGCGTGCAAGCCGTCTTGACTGGCTATTGCCTAACGCCTCGCGATGGGAGGCGATCCCCACAAAACACGGTACGTCCTACTTGGTGAGAATCAGCTTGCCGAGCCGCGTGGCTCGCAGCTGATATGCCTCGCCGTTATGCACGATGCTCACATGGCTGCGCCCTTGCAGCAGCGCCGTGCTGTCGAGCGGTTGCGCCGATGCGGCCGGTTGCGTTTGAGCGGCGCTCTGCGCCGTGCCGCGTGGGCTGATAGAGCCGCTTGAGCTACTGCCCGTGCCGCTCGTGCGGCGCAAGGTGAGCGTGGCTGAGTGATTGAAGCGGGTCATGAACGTGACGCCTTCCTCGATTCGATGGATCAATCATAAATGATAATCGTTCGCATTTGCAAGTCGAGGATGAGTATCGGATTTGCGCGGCGATAGTTGCTTAGGGCGTAGGCAGGCGAAGCCGGCATCGCGAGCGCGTGCCGCACTTCACCTGGTGCTTTCTTTTCGCGTGATGTCGCTCAGTGCTGCAGCGCATCCGGTTCGCCCGGCCCGAGCACGAACTGGCGGATCAGCCGAACGGTATCGATGTCCGATTCCCGGTACGCGGACTTCACGATTTCCGAGGTTTGCCGGTCGTCTTCGGTATCGGCGGTGGGCAGTGTCGTGCGGTACTCGAAGCGCAGGAAGAGCTGGTCTTCGTCGGGCGCTTCGATCGTCATCGTGAGCGAACCGCCGACGTACGCCGCAGTCGCGAGAATGTCGTAGCGCACGCTCCGGCCGGGCGTGAGCGTGACGCGGTCGCGCACGGTCGCGTGGCCGTAGTGCAGCTCGCGCTCCAGCGTGTTTTCCGTGCGCGAGAGGATCGCGCAGCTGTCGAGGCCGAGCACGAACAGCTGCGGCTGCTCGGCGCGCAGGACGAGGCCCTCCCACAACTGATCGCGCGTCATCGGCGGGACCAGCGGGTTCAGCGGGTCGTTGATCTGGATGAGGTGTTCGAAATTCAAGTCGGCGGCTTCCTGTGACGATTCCCGTGCGCGCCGCCTAGACGGCCACCAGACCCGAGCGGATCGTCACCGACTGCGTGAGGATCTTGTGGACCGGGCAGGCGTTGGCGATCTGCAGGAGGCGTTCGCGCTGCTCGCTCGTGAGCGTGCCTTCGAGCTTGATCTGGCGGTCGATGGTCGCGCCGAGGGCGCTGTTCACCATGGTGAGGTTGACGTGCACGCCTTCGAGCGGCCATTCCTTGCGCTTCGCGTACATCTTGAGCGTGATCGACGTGCAGGCGCCGAGGCTCGACAGCAGCAGCGAGAACGGCGAGGGGCCGCGGTCGCCGCCGCCGAGCGAGGCGGGTTCGTCGGCGATCCACGTATGGGTGCCGTCGTTGAATTGAACCTGATAGTCGGTCGAGCCGATGTGGGCGTTGACAGCGGGTTCGGCCATGCACTCCTCACGGGTGGTACGGGTAACGGATAGGGGAAAGGACGCGCTGCGCGCGTCCCTCAAGTCGCTATTGTGACGGAAAGCGAAAGTTACGGCGGAAAGTTCTCGCTGGCCGTGCTCAGCACGCGATTCGTCAGTGCGCGATGCGGCCCATGCGCCCGGACTGGTAGTCGAGCACGGCCTCGCGGATTTCCTGTTCCGTGTTCATCACGAACGGGCCGTAGCGCACGACCGGTTCGTGAAGCGGCACGCCGCCGATCAGCAGCACCTCCAGCGGTTCGGCCGCATCGTCCGGTGCGGCGAGCACGACGGAATCGCCGTTATTCGCGAACGTGACCATCTGCTGGGCCTCAATGCGCTCGCCGTCGTGCTCTCCATCGCGCCCGTAGCATCCCGTGCCCGAGAGGCCATAGGCGAACACGCGCCACGCGGCCGGCACCGGCTGCTCGACGCGGCCGCCCGGCGCGATCGTGAAATGCTGATAGAGGATGGGCGTGCGCGTTTCGATCGCGGCCTTGACGCCCAGCGCCTCGCCCGCGATCACCTTCACCGACACCTTGCCGTCGGCCGAGCGGCCGACCGGAATGCTTGCGGTGGGCAGTTCCTGGTAGCGCGGTGCGATCATCTTGTCGCGTGCAGGCAGGTTGACCCACAGCTGCAGGCCATGGATACGGCCGCCGGTTCGCGCGAATTCGGGGTCGGGCATCTCGCTGTGGATCACACCGGCGCCAGCGGTCATCCACTGCACGTCGCCGGGGCCGAGCGAGCCAGAATGCCCCTCGGAATCCTTGTGAGCGAAGCGCCCTTCGAGCATGTACGTGACCGTCTCGAAGCCGCGGTGCGGATGATCGGGTGCGCCCTTCGCGGCACCGGGCGCGTAGTCGATCGGGCCCATTTCGTCGAGCAGCAGGAACGGATCGAAGTCCATCAGCGCTCGCGTCGGGAACGGCCGATGAACGATGAAACCCGCGCCCTCGGTCGTGCGAACGGCGGGAAAGATGCGTTCGATGGTGCGGGTCGTCGTCATGGGGATCCTCTCCGAACAGTGAGCGTTGCTCGATATGCGAAACAAACGGTTATTATAGGTAGCCGTTTTAGGCCTTTTGACGGCCGTTACGCAATTGATTGTCCCATCGCTGGAACGATGAAATGAAGATCGACTCGCATGACCTGAACGACCTGATGTATTTCTCGCAGGTCGTCGAGCACGGTGGTTTTTCGGCGGCTGAACGCGCGCTTGGCATTTCGAAGTCGCGTCTGTCGCGGCGCGTGAGCGAACTCGAATCGCTGCTCGGCGTACGCCTGCTGCAGCGTTCCACGCGCAAGCTCGCGCTCACCGAAGCGGGCGAGCTTTTCTATCAGCATTGCCGCGCCATGCTCTCCGAGGCTCAGGCGGCCGTCAACGTCGTGCAGTCGTTGCGCTCGTCGCCGCGCGGCACCGTGCGCGTGAGTGTGCCGGTCACGCTTTCGCAGACCATTTTTTCGCAGATCATCCCCGATTTCATGCATCGCTTCCCGGAAGTGCGGATCGTGATGCGCGTGACGAACCGCGTGATCGACCTGTTCGAGGACTCGGTGGATGTCGCGCTGCGCGTGCGCTCCGAGCCGCCGCAGAATGCCAATATCGTGGTGCGTCCGCTCTGGCGCACGGAGCAGATGCTCGTGGGCGCGCCCAGTCTGCTTGCGCAGAATGCGCCGCCGCTCACGCCCGCCGATCTCGCACGTTTCGAAACGCTCGATACGCCCACGGGCGATGGCCGTCACGTGTTTCAGCTCATCGCGCCGGACGGCACACGCCACGCGCACGAGCACGAGCCGCGCCTCATCTCGGCCGATCTCACCACGATCCGCGAAGCCGCGCTCGCGGGCCTCGGCATCGCGGCGCTGCCCGAGATGATGTACGGCGCCGCGCTGCGCTCGGGCAAGCTCTCGCCGGTCATGCCGGGCTGGACGCTGCCGACGCCTCAGCTTTACGCGGTGTTTCTCTCGCGGCAGGGGATGGTGCCCGCGGTGCGTGCGTTCGTCGATTACCTCGTCGAAGTGCTCGACGTCGATGAAAGCCTGCAGCAGGAGTGTCCGCTGCGCAGCGACATTGCGCCGCTGGTTCAACGTCATCGAGAGACGCATACGTGAGCGCACGAGTCCGCGAAGCTCGATCGAATGATGCGCATGACCGCAGCGTATGCACGTATGTTGGGACGTCATGTCTTTTTGCATTTAAGCGTCGCCGGCAATCGTTACTTTCAATGGGCGAAGTCTTGAATGCGCGAGGCGAGAGGAATATATTGAATTCCGTCTCGCCAAGACCGGTCTTGAGCGGGATTTGATGGGCCGCTATCATAGCGAGCCTTCAGGGCTGAAAGCGCTGTCCGTGTTGCCCACGGCATGTCGCATGTATTGACGCGAACTGGCCGACGGTGAGCGTCGAGACCGCCCGAATGCGCTGCGTGCGCACGAAAAAAGGCCTTCATCTGACGATGGAGGCCTTTTACTTTGTACGGTGCGAATGTGCTCGATGATTCGGGCCTTCTCGTCTGAATGACGATAAGGATAACGAACATTGAATCGGCTTGCGTCGATCGGGTCTGTCGCGTGAGTACGTTTGTCGCTGGAAGATGGGTGCATCGCCGTGGCGTGCCACGGCTCAGCGCGGGCGGCGACGTGCGAAGCACCGTCACTCGCGAAAGATCAACACCGAGATGCAGAGCGTAGTCACGAATCCAATCAGCAATTCCATTGAGGCCTCCCTGGAGCAGGATGAATGGTCGCTGGCTGGTCGTGAAACTGGCTGGCTGTTGGTAAGGACGGTACGGACGCGGCGCTGTGCGCGCCGCGATGTTCAGGCGGCCTGGGGCTCGTAGACAGGAACCAGGGCGGTCGCGGGCACGGCGGCCGGAAGCCGCTGCTGGGCGCCGCCGCAGCAACCGCTACCGCAGGCACCGCTGCCGCAGGCGCCGCTTTGCGCCATCACTTCACGAACGGATTCTTCGCACTTGCCGCAGCAGGTCGCAACGCCGAGTTCGAACTGCAGGTCGTCGAATGAATCCATGCCTTCGGCGATGGAGGCGCGGATCTTTCGGTCGGAGACGGACTTGCACACGCAGACAATCATGATAGAGCACGATAGAGGGCCGTAATGCGAATTATTATCATTCTGTTCGATGCATGTAGCAAGCACTTTAACGGAATTTTTGTAACAAAACCGGGTACTTAGAAGGGTTTTACCATTTCGCCGAGCCGTTGTGGGACAGACAAAACAGGGGCGGAAAGGACCGCGTGCGGCAGCCAGGTGCCGCAGCGAGAGATGGCGAATTCAGGCCGCGTTGGCTTCCAGTTCGAGCGTGCGGCGCGACGGAATCCGCACGGATTCCACCTGCGCGTCGATGCCGAGCAGCGCCGCTGCCAGCATGTGCAGGTGCGTGCCGTCGTTCGTCGAACAAAAACGCGCGGGCGCGGGCGCATCGCCGGTCGCGGGCGCGCGTAGTCCGTCCCGGGTCAGCACGCGTTCGAGCTGTTTTGCGATGGCGACGCTCGTGTCGATGAGCGTCATCTGCTCGCCGACGATCGAGCGGATCGCCGTATCGAGAAACGGATAGTGCGTGCAGCCGAGCACGAGCGTATCGGCGCCTGCGTCGAGCATCGGCTGGAGATAGCCGTGCAGCAGTGCGATGAGTGCCGGGGAGTCCACGTCGCAGCGCTCCACGGCTTCGACAAGCCCGTGGCCGGGCTGGCAGAGCACGCGCAGGTCGGCGGAATGGCGTTCGAGGAGCGCCTGAAAGCGCGCGCTGCGCAGCGTGACCTGGGTTGCGAGCAAGCCCGCCACGCGCGTTTTCGAGCGCAGTGCGGCCGGTTTGATGCCGGGCTCCACGCCGACGAGCGGAATGGGCAGCCGTTCGCGCACGAATTCGATGGATTGGGCAGTGGCTGTGTTGCAGGCCACCACGAGCGCCTTCGCGCCCTGTGCCATCAGCCATTGGCCGATGGCGAGCGTGCGGTCGGCGATAAAGTCGTCGTCGCGCTGCCCGTACGGCGCGTAGCGCGAATCGGCGACATAGACGAGCCGTTCGTCAGGCAGGAGCTTTCGCACGGCGCGCAGCACGGACAGGCCGCCGAGGCCGGAATCGAAGATGCCGACGGGTAGGGCGCTGGAGTGGGGCGAGACGTTCAAGAGATTCGGCGCAGGATAGTAGGGACGCATCCGCGAGGTGCGCGAATGCGTCGTGACGGCAAGACGGCGATCAGGATTCTACCGAACCCATGCCCGACTGCTGGTAGTTCTGGATGCCGACCTTGTCGATGAGATCAAGCTGGGTCTCGAGCCAGTCGATGTGCTCTTCGGTGTCGTCGAGGATCGTCACGAAGATCTCGCGCGAGACGAAGTCGCGCACGGACTCGCAATAGACGATCGCTTCCTTGCAGGTGGCCTGGGAAATCTGTTCGAGTTTCAGGTCGCATTCGAGGATTTCGCGGGTTTCCTCGCCGATCAGAAGCTTGTGCAGATCCTGCAGGTTCGGCAGGCCGTCGAGCATGAACACGCGCTCGATGATCATGTCGGCGTGCTTCATTTCGCCGATCGATTCGTCGTATTCGTGCTTGCCGAGCTTATCGAGCCCCCAGTGTTTGTACATGCGGGCGTGCAGGAAGTACTGATTGATGGCGGTCAGCTCGTTCTTGAGCTGCGCATTCAGGTATTCGATGACCTTCTTGTCGCCTTGCATGATGTTTTCCTTCCTTGGTGGCCGGGCTCTGGTCATGAACAATAAACGCTGCACGGGCAAATGCCAAGGCGAAATCCGGCGTGCATTCCCGCCGCGCGGCGCGTGAGCATCGGTCGCAAAATCAGTCTCGAAGCGGCTCGCGTTACCGCGCAAAAAAAAACCGGGACGCTCGGCCCCGGTTTTTTTCTCATCGGCACAAGCCGATCCGACTCATACGCGTACGCAGCGCATCAAACCTCTGCGACCGGAATCTTGCCGATCCTGGCCTGCCATTCCTTCGGGCCGGTCTGGTGGACCGAGGTGCCCGACGAATCGACGGCAACCGTCACCGGCATGTCCTGAACGTCGAACTCATAGATGGCTTCCATGCCGAGATCCCCGAATGCGAGCACCTTCGCACCGCGGATCGCCTTCGACACGAGGTAGGCTGCGCCGCCCACGGCCATCAGGTACGCGGCCTTGTGCTTCTTGATCGCCTCGATGGCGACCGGGCCGCGCTCGGCCTTGCCGACCATCGAAATGAGGCCCGTCTGCGCGAGCATCATCTCGGTGAACTTGTCCATGCGCGTGGCGGTCGTGGGACCGGCCGGGCCGACCACTTCGTCGCGCACCGGATCGACCGGACCGACGTAGTAGATCACGCGGTTCTTGAAGTCGACGGGCAGCTTCTCGCCCTTCGCGAGCATGTCGGCGATGCGCTTGTGCGCGGCGTCGCGGCCCGTGAGCATCTTGCCCGAGAGCAGCAGCGTCTGGCCCGGCTTCCACGAAGCGACTTCTTCCGGCGTGAGCGTGTTGAGATCGACGCGCTTGCTGGTTTCCGTGTTCGGTTCCCAGTTGACCTTCGGCCAGGCGTCGAGCGAGGGCGCTTCGAGCTTCGCCGGGCCCGAGCCGTCCAGCACAAAGTGTGCGTGGCGCGTCGCGGCGCAGTTCGGGATCATCGCGACGGGCTTCGACGCCGCGTGCGTGGCCGCCGCCATGATCTTGACGTCGAGCACGGTGGCGAGGCCGCCCAGGCCCTGTGCGCCGATGCCGAGCGCGTTCACCTTCTCGTGCAGCTCGACGCGCAGTTCCTCGATCCAGTCCTTCGGGCCGCGCTCGATGATGTCCTGAATGTCGACCGGCTCCATCAGCGATTCCTTCGCCATCAGCATCGCCTTTTCAGCGGTGCCGCCGATGCCGATGCCGAGCATGCCCGGCGGGCACCAGCCCGCGCCCATCATCGGCACGGTCTTGAGCACCCAGTCGACGATCGAATCCGACGGGTTCAGCATCACGAACTTCGACTTGTTCTCCGAGCCGCCGCCCTTGGCCGCGACCTGCACGTCGACCTTGTCGCCCGGCACGATCTCGTAGTGGATCACGGCCGGGGTGTTGTCCGTCGTGTTCTTGCGGGCGCCTTCGGGCGGGTTCACGATCGACGCGCGCAGCACGTTGTCCGGGTGCGTGTAACCGCGGCGCACGCCTTCGTTGATCATGTCCGTGAGGCTCATCGTGGCGCCGTCCCAGCGCACGTCCATGCCGACCTTCACGAAGATCGTGACGATGCCGGTGTCCTGGCAAATCGGGCGGTGGCCTTCGGCGCACATGCGGCTGTTCGTGAGGATCTGCGCGATGGCGTCCTTTGCGGCGGGGCTCTTTTCGAGCTCGTACGCGCGACCGAGCGCTTCGATGTAGTCCTGCGGATGGTAGTAGCTGATGTACTGCAGCGAATCCGCGATGCTCTGGATCAGGTCTTCCTGTTTAATGACGGTCATGGCTGGCTTCAGTGAGTGCGGGGGTGTAATCGTGTTTGGGTGCTGCTTCAGTCGGCAGCGACGGTCTCCGGCGCCGGATGCCGCGCGGCCAGTGCCTCGTAATGCTGGGGATGCGTGTGCGTCGTGAGGCGGTCGATCCACGCCATGATCAGCGCGGACGCGAGGAACGAGATATGGATGATCACCTGCCACAACACGGTGTGCGCGGAAACCGCATCCGGATTGATGAAGGTCTTCAGCAGATGAATCGACGAAATGCTGATGAGCGCCATGGCGAGTTTCACTTTGAGTACGCCGGCATTCACGTGATCGAGCCATTCGGGCTCGTCGGGGTGGCCCTCCAGGCCCATGCGCGAGACGAACGTCTCATAGCCGCCGACGATCACCATGATGAGCAGATTCGAGATCATCACGACGTCGATCAGGCCGAGCACGGCGAGCATGATGCTCGTTTCGTCGAGCGTTGTCGCATGACTGACGAGGTGCCAGACTTCCTTCAGGAACAGCACGCCGTAGACAATCTGCGCGACGATGAGGCCGAGATAGAGCGGCACCTGGAGCCAGCGGCTCATGAAGATGACGCGCGGCAGGAGGTGCGGTCGGCGCGGGGCTTGACCCGCGTGAGGCGGTCGTGGATGTGCAGCGGACATGGGCAGTGACGATGGCGAATTACGGGCGGGGCCGCCGCGCCGCGCACGCAGCACACAGCAGCGCAACAGGGCGCCGCCGGCGGGTGCGCGCCGCATGGACCGGGCGCGCTATTGTACAGCGTCGGCGGCCTGGGCCGTCTCAGGACGGGCGGCGCGGCATGCCGGGCCGTGCGGCGCCTCAGGACGAGACGGGCGGCACGCGCTTCGTCTTGAGGCTCGCGAGTGCGATGCCGCCGATCACGCAGGCGAGCGCGATCCCGTGCGCGGGCGTGGGCCGCTCGCCGAGAAACGCGATCCCGTAGATCGCCGCCGCCACGGGAAGCACGGCGGTGAACACCCCCGCGACGCTGCCCGCCACATGACGGATCCCCTTCATCCAGAGCCAGAACGAGAACACGCTCGCGGAGAGCGCATACCAGAGCGAGAGCCCCCAGATGCCGGGCGGCACGCTCGAATAATCGAACGACAGTGCGTCAGGCAGACCCACGGGCAGCATCAGCAGAAAGCCGAAAAGATGTGTGTACGCGCAGATATCGATGGCTTCGAGCGTTTGCGTGAGACGGCGCGAGAGAATCACGTAGAGCGATTCGCAGCACACGGCGCCGAGCACCATCAGGTTGCCGGCAAGCGATTGCGGAGCGCTGTCGCCGCCGCTGCCGGTATGCGCGAGGTTGACGACGGCGATGCCCGCGATGGCGAGTGCGATCGACACGAATGCGCGCGAATCGGGCCGTTCGCGCAGGAAGAGCCAGGAGAACAGTGCGACGATGGCGGGGATGGTGCTCGTGATGACGCCTGCGGCGACCGCGCTCGTGCGCTGCACGCCGCCGAGCATGAGCAGCGTAAACCCGAATGTACCGAAGAGTGCCTGAAGGAAGAGATTGATCCATTCGCCGCGCTTGACGCGACGCATTTTCGCTGCGCGCAGGAGCGGCCAGAGCACTGCGAGGGCGATGACGAAACGCAGCAGCGCAAAGAGCGGAACGGGAACGAACGAAACGATTGATTTGCCGATGCCGACGTTGCTGCCGACGAGGAGCATCGCGGCGACGAGAAAAAGAGAGTAGCGGTTCAAGCTGGAATCCGGGCGCACAGGTCGGTTAGCATTCTAAGTGCCGGCCTGTCGGTGCGTCATCTGCAGGGATTTACCCTCGAAGCTGCGGGCGCGTAAGTGGGCGGTAAGTTGGTACGCTTAACCTTGTCCGCTCTCACGACGGGCCGCGTGACGTGTCCAGCCATGCTGCGCTGCCGCAGGGGTGCGCGCAAAACGGTCTGCGTGAAAGGGGTAGCACCCAAGGGCTAGCACCAAAGGGCACGTGTCAAGGCGACGACACGCGTGCCAGCAACAATAGAGCCGCCCGCAAGGCGAGGCGGCGTTCGGAGACGGCTCGCGCACGGAAGTTGCTGCGCGGGCCAACGCGTTTGACGTTTTATTTCACGAAGGGGTCCTCGATGGCAACGATTGAATCGGTTCTTCAAGAGCACCGCGTTTTCGCACCATCCGCGCAAATGGTGGCGAATGCGACGGTTTCCGGCATGGACGCCTACAACGCACTGTGTGCGGAAGCCGAGCGCGATTACGAGGGCTTCTGGGCGCGTCTCGCACGCGAAACCCTGAGCTGGCAGAAGCCCTTCTCGAAGGTGCTCGACGAATCGAACGCGCCGTTCTACACGTGGTTCGAGGACGGCGAGCTCAACGCTTCGTACAACAGCCTCGACCGTCACGTCGAAGCGGGCCTCGGCGAGCGCGTCGCGATCCACTTCGAAGCCGACGACGGCACCGTTACCGACGTCACGTACCGCGATCTGCTCGGACGTGTGTCGCGTTTTGCGAACGCGCTCAAAAAGCGCGGCGTGAAGAAGGGCGACCGCGTCGTGATCTACATGCCGATGTCGGTCGAAGGCGTGGTTGCGATGCAGGCGTGCGCACGCATCGGTGCGACGCATTC
>NZ_JBHSMP010000010.1:0-99951 GCF_042655705.1 Paraburkholderia denitrificans
ATCATGGCGAGCGTCTCGAGCAGGATCGACACGCCGATCGCGGTGATGAGCGGCGCGAGGCGCGGTGCGCGGCGCAGCGGCCGGTAAGCGATTTTCTCGATCGCGTACCCGACGACCGCGCAGACGATCGCCGCGACGATCAGCGCGATGGTCAGCGTCGCGATGTTCCCGAGGCCCGGGAAATGATTGTGCAGCACGTTGATGGCGGACAGCGCAACCATCGCCCCGACCATCAGCACGTCGCCGTGCGCGAAGTTGATGATGCCCAGAATCCCGTACACCATGGTGTAGCCCAGTGCGATGATGGCGTAGATGCTGCCAAGCACCAGCCCATTCAGGATCTGCTGGATGAAGATATCCATTTAATGCTCCTTAGCCCGTGCGACCGGATTCGCGCTGTGCATCGGCCGGTGGGCGATGTTTTACGGAACCGCAACGACACTCTCGGGTACTGAAGTAAAAGACCGGTTACGGTTACCCACACCCGGTTCGAATCGCCGCTGTGTTACAGCGGCGGACTCCCCGGAAGCAGATGCAAAAACGGCACCGCCGGATGGTTCGGTGCCGTCGTGTTCAACTACCTGTAACGTTCGCGACGACACTATGGCCAATAGCCTCGCGGCCAACCATGGATGCGTCACGCGTCATGACTCCCTTCTGCATCCCGTCCTCGCTGCCGGGGTTGGCCGAAAACGCCGCATCGCTGCGAGCGGCTTCGGTCAGACCAGCCAACGAACCCCATTGCCGCGACGCGCCATTGTGAAAAATGGCGACGACGCGCGCTCTGCGGCTCGTCACGAAAACAGCGCTCGCGCCGGTGCGTGCACGAGCAAGTTGCATACCATTTGTCATGACTACGGGAACCGCGGTCATCCTTGTCCCCTTTGCAGCACGCGCGCTAAAAAGATGCGGCTTGCCGTTTTCATCGTCATGTCCTGAATGCACGTCGGTCTGCACGTCGGTCCCTGCCAGGCGCGCGGCCACCTTCGCCGCCGCCCCACCCGTCCCGGCACTGCTGTCGTGCCACGCATTGCGCAGCACAACCGCAGTCGCCGAAAACGCGGCGTAAGCAAAATCAACTTGCATTAATCAGGTCTCCTGCACCTACCGAATTATTCGCTGAAAGGCCGTCAAGCCTTCAGGACGCGCGCATTGTAACTCCAATTATGCGGGCAGCAATATGGTTGAACCGGCAGGGTTTTCCTGCATTGCAACCGCACTCCCAGACCAGCGAACAATATGGGTTGCACCGTCGGTAGCACCGGATTTTCGGTCATCAGTTGCACCAAAAGAACCAGGATTTGCACCAAGTGTTGCAGGCAGTGGCCGCAAGGCCTTGTCAGGCGGCGGCCTTTCGGAGCATTTAAGAGCACGAACGCAGCGGGTCGTCATGCGCCGTGTCGGCGCACTTTCTGTTCAGGTCGGCTGGAGGGTCGTCAGTAAATGGGGCCGCATTTAAAAATTCGGTTCGATTTTCGACCCGGGACGACCAAAAACCCCCAACTTTGTACGGGTTGATCGCCGCTTTACGCTGTTACGCCCCCATTTTATTGACTGTTTATGGCATGGTGGAGCGATCAACGGGCGAAAAAAACGCGCCGGCGGCGCGCTTTTCTGATCCGAACCTGAAAGCTTCAGCCCGGCAAACCGAGCCCGCGCGGCAACGGAAACGCGATGTTCTCCTCGATGCCTTCCAGCGCGCGCACATTGCGCACACCCAATTCGCGCAGACGCAGGATGATCTCCTGCGCAAGCGCCTCCGGCGCCGAGGCGCCCGCCGTCAGACCGATCCGGTGCTTGCCCACGAGCCATTGCGGGTCGATCTGGGAGGCGGCGTCCACCATATAGGCAGTGACGCCGCGCTTCTCGGCGACTTCGCGCAACCGGTTGGAATTCGAGCTGTTCGGGCTGCCGACCACGATCACGAGGTCGCACTGGGGCGCCATGAATTTCACGGCGTCCTGGCGATTTTGCGTGGCGTAACAGATGTCCTGCTTCTTCGGCTCGCGGATGGTGGGAAAACGCGCCTTGAGCGCCGCGATGATATCGGCCGCGTCGTCGACGGAGAGCGTGGTCTGCGTGACGAACGCCACGCGCGACGGATCGCGCAGCTGCAGCGCCGCTACGTCGGCGGCGTCTTCCACGAGATACATGCCCTCTTCGGCCTGCCCCATCGTGCCTTCGACTTCGGGGTGGCCCTTGTGGCCGATCATCACGATGTCGAGGCCCTCGTCGCGCATCTTCGCGACTTCGACATGCACTTTGGTGACGAGCGGGCACGTGGCGTCGTAGACGCGCAGCCCGCGCGCCTCGGCATCCGCGCGCACCGCCTTGGAAACGCCGTGCGCACTGAATATGACCGTGTTGCCGGACGGCACCTCATCGAGCTGCTCGATGAAGATCGCCCCTTTCTTGCGCAGATCTTCGACCACGTAGGCGTTGTGGACAATTTCGTGGCGCACGTAGATAGGTGCGCCGTGCTGCTTGATCGCGCGCTCGACGATTTCGATGGCGCGATCGACACCGGCACAGAAGCCGCGCGGCTGCGCGAGCAGGATTTCGGTGTCGGCAATCAAGGACGTGTCCGGGGAGGTCATGGGCTTACAGAATTCCGATGATTTTCACTTCAAACTCAACCGCCTGGCCTGCGAGCGGGTGATTGAAATCGAACAGTACCGAGGTCTCGTCGATCTCCTTGACCACGCCCGCAATGCGGCCGCCATCGGCTGCATTGAATTCGATCAGATCGCCGGGAGTGAACTCTTCGCGTTCCATGCCGTGTTCGTGCAGCGTGCCAAGCGAGATGCGCTGGATCAGTAAGGGGCTGCGCTGGCCGAAAGCGACGTCCGGCCCTAGCTGAAAGGTCGAATGGTGCCCCACCTTCAGGCCCTGCAAAATCTCTTCCAGCGGCGGTGCGATCTGTCCGGCGCCGATCATCAGGGTCGCCGGGTGCTCGGTGAACGTATTGACGACGTCGGTGCCGTCGGCGAGTGCGAGCCGGTAATGCAGCGTTACGTGGGAACCCGATTTCACCTCGGAGATGTCGATGATGGTCATACGGTACTCATTGTCGTCTGGTCGCACCCGTAAGGCGCCGGTCCGGCCGCGCTGGCGCAGCCGCAAAACCCGTATTGTAAGCCACTTATCCGAGGCGGTTGGGGCGTGCGTGCGCGATCCGGCGAAGCCCGGTTGTCGCACCAGGCGCGATCCGGCCGCCTTCCAGCCGCCCCATGGAGGTCGCAATGCTGGAAGCTGCCTGCGCAAAGCCAGTCTGGCCCAGCGCCGAAACACCGACGGGCGCTCCTCGCCCTGTTCATCCCGCTCGCCCTGTTCCCGCCAGGCGAGACGCGCCGCCCCCCGCCTGCGGCAACGCGGCGCAAGCGCACGCACGAAGCATGCCGCGAGAGCGCCTGCGCACGTCCGGCCCAGGCGCGCTTTCGGACGTGGAGCTGCTCGCCTTGCTGCTAGGCTCGGGCTTGCCGGGCCACGATGTCTTCGATGTCGCGCGCTCGCTCATCGACCGGTTCGGCTCGCTGCGCGTCATGCTCGACGCGCAACGCGAGGAGTTCGATGGCCTGCGCGGCATCGGTCCGGCGAAAGCCGCCAAGCTGCTTGCCGTGCTCGAACTTGCCCGCCGCGCACTGGCCGAGCAGCTCGACGAAAAACCGCTCGTCGATACACCGGGCGCGGTGGAGGACTATCTGCGCCTGATGATCGGCGCCCGGCCCTATGAAGTCTTCGTGTGCCTTTATCTGGACGTGCGGCATCGCCTGATCCGCCCAGAAGAAAGCTCGCGTGGCTCGCTCACGCGCATGGTGGTGTATCCTCGCGAAATCGTGCGGCGTGCGCTGATGCTCAATGCCGCGAGTCTGATCGTCGCGCACAACCATCCTTCGGGAGCCGTCCAGCCGAGCGCGAGCGACCGGCGCCTCACCCGGGTGCTGCGCGAAACGCTTGCGCTCGTGGACGTCCAACTGGTCGACCATCTCGTGATCGGCGCGCGGGAGACTTATTCGTTCGCCCGCAACGGCTGGAACTGACAGGCTCCATGCAAGCCGGCGCCACGAACGCCGGCACGGTCCGCACTATTGCCGTTGCAAATCGGGCTTGATTTTCCTGCGGTTTTTCCGCTAGAATTACGGTTTGCCTGTTTCCAACCCTGTTCCGAAGCCTGTCAAGGCGTTCCAGGGGGGAATGAGCTGGGTTCGAGGTTGTTTCTCATCCATACGTGAGCGCCCCCTTGCCCGCCATATCTCGCCTGGGAAACTTTAGCGGCTCACGAACTCAGAATTAGCGTATTAGGAGTGCTCTCATGGCACGCGTATGCCAAGTAACTGGGAAAGCGCCGATGAGCGGCAACAACGTTTCCCACGCGAACAACAAGACCAAGCGTCGTTTTCTCCCGAATCTGCAAAACCGCCGTTTCTGGGTTGAAAGCGAAAACCGTTGGGTGCGTCTGCGCCTGTCGAATGCAGGCCTGCGCCTGATCGACAAGAACGGTATCGATTCCGTGCTCGCAGATCTGCGCGCACGTGGCGAAGTCTAAGGAGTAAATCATGGCCAAGGGCATCCGCGACAAGATCAAGCTCGAGTCGACCGCAGGTACGGGTCACTTCTACACGACCACGAAGAACAAGCGCAACATGCCGGAAAAAATGTCGATCAAGAAGTTCGACCCGGTTGTTCGCAAGCACGTCGAGTACAAGGAAACCAAGATCAAGTAATCTGGTTCCGAGCCTGACGAAGACAGAAAACCCCGCACTTGTGCGGGGTTTTTCTTTTTCCGGTTCGCCACATCACTTCGCGCAAGACAGCTTTGCTCATCGTGGCATTCGTTCGGCTTTTCCTCTCGCCGCCGTTGGGAGTATGCTTCCCGCTTCATCGGCCGCACCGCGCGCCGCAATAGGACAAGAGATGGAGAAGCAGGACCATGAATTTCGATGTTGCGATCGTCGGCAGCGGCCTGGCGGGCCTGAGCGTCGCGCTTAACCTCGCCGACACACGGCGCGTCGTGGTGATCGCGAAACGCGATATGACCGAAGGCGCGAGCGATCGGGCGCAAGGCGGCATCGCCGCGGTACTCGATCCGACCGACAGCGTCGAGAATCACATCGGCGACACGCTGGTTGCCGGCGGCGGCCTGTGCGATGAAGGCGCGACGCGCTACATCGTCGAAAATGGCCGCGCCGCGATCGAGTGGCTGATCCAGCAGCAGGTGCCGTTCACGAAGGACGCCGCCGCCGAGCTGGGCTATCACCTCACGCGCGAAGGCGGCCACAGCCATCGCCGGATCATCCACGCCGCCGATGCAACCGGCCACGCCGTCGTGCAGACGCTCATCGAGCGCGCGCGCCAGCATCCGAACATCACGATCCTCGAAGATCACCACGCGATCGACGTGATCACGTCCGACCGCCTCGGCCTGCCCGGGCGCCGCTGTCATGGTCTTTACGCGCTCGATCTCAAGAACGACCGCACCGTGACGATCCAGGCGCCGCACACGGTCCTCGCGACCGGCGGCGCAGGCAAGGTCTATCTCTATACGACGAACCCCGACACGGCCACCGGCGACGGCATTGCCATGGCCTGGCGCGCGGGATGCCGCGTGGCGAACATGGAGTTCATCCAGTTCCATCCGACCTGCCTCTTCCACCCGCATGCGAAGTCGTTCCTGATTTCCGAGGCGGTGCGCGGCGAAGGCGGCGTGCTGCGTCTGCCCGACGGCACCCGGTTCATGCCCGAACACGACGCGCGCGCCGAGCTCGCGCCGCGCGACATCGTTGCGCGCGCCATCGATTTCGAAATCAAGAAGCACGGCATCGACTGCGTGCATCTCGACATCAGCCACCAGCCGGCCGCGTTCCTCGAAGAGCACTTCCCGACGATCCTCGCGCGCTGCCGGGATTTCGGCATCGACATCACGAAGGAGCCGATTCCCGTCGTACCGGCCGCGCACTACACCTGCGGCGGCGTCGTCACCGACCTCGCGGGCCGCACCGACCTCGCGGGCCTCTACGCCGTCGGCGAGACCTCGTACACGGGCCTGCACGGCGCGAACCGGCTCGCCAGCAATTCGCTGCTCGAATGCCTCGTGATCGGGCGTTCGGCGGCCCAGGCGATCGAGGCGGAAGGCTTCGCCGCCGCCGCACACGCACCGCTGCCCGACTGGGACGAAAGCCGCGTTTCTGACTCCGACGAAGAAGTCGTCGTCGCCCACAACTGGGACGAACTGCGCCGCCTGATGTGGAATTACGTCGGCATCGTGCGCACCGACAAGCGGCTCGAGCGCGCCCAGCATCGCCTCTCCCTCCTGCGCGACGAGATTCTCGAGTACTACGCGAACTTCCGCGTGACGCGCGATCTGCTCGAACTGCGCAATCTCGTCGAAGTCGCCTCGCTGATCGTCGAGAGCGCGCGCTCGCGGCGCGAAAGCCGCGGCCTGCACTACAGCCGCGACTGGCCGAACACGCTGCCGAAAGCATTGCCGAGCGTGCTCTCACCGGAGCGCGTGCGCAACCGCACGATCGGCTAGGCGCGCGAACACCGCATCAAAACAAAGGGCCGCCTCTTGCGAGGCGGCCCTTGTCGTTTGCGCTTGTCTTCGCTTGTTTTCGCGTGTCTTCGCCTTGCAGCGCGCGCGCTCAGACGATCCGCATCGAGTAGTCGGTTGCGCGCACGTCCTTCGTGAGCGCGCCGATCGAAATGCGGTCGACGCCCGTTTCGGCAATTGCACGCACGGTGTCGAAATTCACGCCGCCCGATCCTTCGAGCACCGCGCGGCCCGCCGTGAGGCGCACCGCGTCGCGCATCGCGTCGAGCGAGAAGTTGTCGAGCAGGATCGACTTCGCGCCATGCGCAAGCGCTTCGTCGAGTTGCGCGAGCGTCTCCACTTCGATCTGGACCGGCACGGCCGCGTCGAGCGCAAACGCGGCGTCTGCCGCCGCGCCCACGCCGCCCGCAGCGGCGATGTGGTTTTCCTTGATGAGGATGCCGTCGTAGAGCGCGAGCCGCTGGTTCGCCCCGCCGCCCACGCGCACCGCGTACTTCTGCGCGAGGCGCAGGCCAGGCAGCGTCTTGCGCGTGTCGACGATGCGCGTTTGCGTGTGCGCAATCGCATCCACGTAGCGGCGCGTCGCGCTCGCCACGCCCGAGAGCAGCTGCAGGAAGTTCATCGCGCTGCGCTCGGCGGTAAGCAGCGCACGCGCCGGACCGCGCAGCGAGCAGACCGTCGAGTCGACGCTCATGTGCTCGCCCTCGCGATAGTGCCAGTGCACCTCGATGCGCGCGTCGACGCTCTTCATCACGCCGTCGAACCACAGCACCCCGCACAGCACCGCTTCTTCGCGCACGATGATGCGTGCATCGCGCATTTCGTCCGCGCTCACGAGACGGCCCGTCTGGTCGCCGGCGCCGATGTCTTCCGCGAGTGCTTCGGCCACGTTGCGGGCGATGGCCGCGTCGAATGCCGCGCCGTACTGCGCGCGCACTTCAGCGAGCAACGGCGATGCCGCCTCGACGCCGATCAGAGCTCTCGCACCCATTTACGCCGCCCCCACGTTCGCGAAGAGCGCGCCGTCGCGCGCGAGGTCGCCGCTCGCCTGCACGCGGCGCTTGTGCTCGGCTGCGAAAGCCAGCATGCGGTCGATCGGCAGACGCGCACGTTCGCCGAGCGCCGCATCGACAAAAATCTCGTTGTGGCCGCGCTCCAGCACGTCCGCGAGATTTTCGAGGCCGTTCATCGCCATCCACGGGCAGTGCGCGCAACTCTTGCAGGTGGCGCTGTTACCGGCCGTGGGCGCGTCGATAAAGGTCTTGTTCGGCGCGGCGAGCCGCATCTTGTGCAGGATGCCGAGATCGGTCGCGACGATGAAGTGCGTCGCGTCGAGCTTCACGGCCGCGTCGATCAACTGCGTGGTCGAGCCGACCACATCGGCAAGTGCGACGACGGCTTCCGGCGATTCGGGATGCACGAGCACCTTTGCATCGGGATACTGGGCGCGCAGCAAATCGAGTTCGATGCCCTTGAACTCGTCGTGCACGAGACACGAGCCTTGCCACATCAGCATGTCGGCGCCGGTCTTCTTCTGGATATAGCTGCCGAGATGGCGGTCCGGCGCCCAGAGGATCTTTTGGCCCGACGCATGCAGATGCGCGACGATCTCAAGACCGATCGACGAGGTCACCATCCAGTCCGCGCGCGCCTTCACGGCGGCGCTGGTGTTGGCATAGACGACGACAGTACGGTCGGGATGTTCGTCGCAGAACGCGGAGAATTCGTCGATGGGGCAGCCGAGGTCGAGCGAGCAGGTCGCTTCGAGGTCCGGCATCAGAATGCGCTTGTTGGGGCTCAGGATCTTGGCCGTCTCGCCCATGAAGCGCACACCGGCCACGACGAGCGTTTGTGCTTCATGATCGCGGCCGAAGCGCGCCATTTCGAGCGAATCGGCCACGCAGCCGCCGGTTTCGTCCGCCAGCTCCTGTAGTTCGGGATCGACGTAATAGTGCGCGACGAGCACTGCCTTCTCGCGCAAGAGCAGCGCACGAATGCGCTCTTTCAATGCCACGCGTTGTGCTGCGCTCGGGGCATCGGGCACGCGTGCCCACGCCTGTCCGACGCTGCAAACGGCGCCCTGCGGCCGGTCGTATTCGACCTTCCTGATCGCCTGACTCATGATCTCCTCCTGTCGACCAGAGTTAGTGCTTTAGCACTTACTCTGGTCCCATGCCGGTAACGCAGTCGACCAGAGTTAGTGCTTCAGCGCTTACTCTGGTCCCATGCAAATTGGGCTGCACTGCCAATGGCTGCCGATAAATCCATGCGAGCGGCACAGGTTTTCGCGGCCCCAAAAGAAAAACCCCGCCAACGCGGGGTTTTGTGACGTACCTGAATTCTAATGGATTTTCTTACGTCTCATGCATAGCGCCGAAGACGCGAAGCGAATTCCTGAAGCGCCTTGATGCCGCTCTGCTCGGCGCGATGACACCAGTCCTGCAGTTGCGTGAGCAGTTGTTCGCGCGACGCGCTGGAACGATCCCAGATTGCCGCGAGTTCGTTGCGCAGTTCGATGAACGTGCGCAGTTGCTGGCTATTCGCGAAGAGCTGCGGAAGCTGGCGCTTCTGCGGCTCGTCGAGGCTCGATTCTTCCTTGTAGAACCATTTGCGCGCGCCGTGCATCAACTGGTACTTCTCGCGCGCGCCCACTTCCTTCAGGTGCGCGAGTTCCTGGCGATACGCCTGCTTCACGGCCTCCGCGTAACGCGCCATCACTTCATAGCGGTTCGACAGCACGGCCTGCAGCGTTTCCTGGTCGGGCACGAGTTTGCCCTTCGTGAGACGCGGCGTGGGCGCGACCTTCTTGACCTTGGCGAGCCCGCACATCGACATCAGGCGGATGTACATCCAGCCGATATCGAACTCGTACCACTTGTTCGACAGCTTCGCCGACGTCGCGAACGTGTGGTGGTTGTTGTGCAGTTCCTCGCCGCCGATGATGATGCCGAGCGGGAACAGGTTCGTGCTCGCATCCGCCGAATTGAAGTTGCGATAGCCGAAGAAGTGGCCGAGACCGTTGACGACGCCGGCCGCCCAGAACGGAATCCACGCCATCTGCACGGCCCAGACGGTCAGACCGACCGCGCCGAACAGCAGCACGTCGATCACCAGCATGATGCTCACGCCGAGGATCGGATACTTCG
The DNA here is from genome assembly GCF_042655705.1 of Paraburkholderia denitrificans. NCBI lineage: Bacteria > Pseudomonadati > Pseudomonadota > Betaproteobacteria > Burkholderiales > Burkholderiaceae > Paraburkholderia > Paraburkholderia denitrificans. The sequence continues at coordinate 9,697 of NZ_JBHSMP010000010.1, forward strand.
TGTAGATGTTGCGCTCGATCCAGTCGCTGGGCGTGCCGTGACTGTAGCGGCGCATCGTTTCTTCGTTCTTCGCTTCGGCGCGATACAGCTCCGCGCCTTCGAGCAGCACTTTCCAGAGGCCGCGCGTCTGCGGGCTGTGCGGATCTTCCTCCGTCTCGCACTTCGCATGGTGCTTGCGATGGATCGAGGCCCACTGGCCCGTGAGCATGCCAGTGGTCATCCACAGCCAGAAACGGAAGAAATGGCTGGCGATGGGATGCATGTCGAGCGCGCGGTGCGCCTGGCAGCGGTGGAGATACACGGTCACGCCGACAATCGTGATGTGCGTGACGACGGCCACGTACAGCAGGATCTGCCACCACGAGAAATGCAGCACCCCGTGTGCGAGGAAATCGAGCAGGGAATTCAACAAGGTCTGTACCTGAGAGACGAGTGACTTCAGCCTTACAACGTTGCCAAAGTCAGGGAAGTGAAAGCAGTGAGAAGCTTTGGACGGCATTCTACGCGAACCGTTCCAAGTGTTTGTAACAAATGAAGATTTTTTTCAGTTCCGGCGCGGCCTCGCGCGCCGGAGTGCGCGCTCGCGCACATTTGCGGCACCTTTCAGCCGGCGGTGGGCGTCTCGGTGCGGGCGCTGCGCTGCACAACGCCGGGAATCTCCGCCGCGCCGACGATGCGGATCTCGCGTTGCGCAAACGGGATCGAAATGCCGTGTTCGCCGAAGAGGCGCCAGATATTGACGTTCACGGCCGAGCGCACGCCCGCCGTGCCCGTGGCCGCGTCGGCGACCCAGAAACCCAGTTCGAGATCGATGCCGTCCGAGCCGAAACTCACGAGATACGGGGTCGGAGCAGGATCGGCCAGCACGCGATCCACGCCCTGTGCCGCCCGCGCGAGCAGCGCCATCGCGAAATCGAGGTCCGTGTCGTAGGCCACCTGCACCGCCGCTTTGGCGTAGCCGCGCGTGAGGTACGACGACTGGTTCTGCACGACGTCGGTGATGAGCTTTTCGTTCGGGATCAGCGTTTCGACGCCGTCGAGTCCGCGCACCACCGTGTAGCGCGTGCGGATCTGCGTGACCTTGCCCGCGAGGCCGCTCACGTTGATCGTGTCGCCGAGGTGCAGCGAGCGGTCGATCAGGATGATGAAGCCGGACACATAGTTGCTCGCGATCTTCTGCAGCCCGAAGCCGAGGCCGACGCCGAGCGCGCCGCCGAACACGCCGAGCACGGTGATGTCGATGCCGACGATCGAGAGGCTGAAGAGCACCGCCGCGAACACGAGCAGCGCGCGCCCGACGCGCGCGAGCACGACGCGCAGATTGGCGTCGAGCGTGGTGGCGCGCATCAGGCGGTCTTCGAGCGCCGAGCCCGCCCAGATCGCGACGACCATCGTCACGCAGACCCACAACACGGCGTTCGCGAGCGAGAGCAGGCTGATGTGCGAGGTGCCGACGTGAAAGCGCACGCTCGCCATCCAGTCGAGCGCGTCGTCCTGGATGCCGAGCACGGTCAGCGCCATGACGAGCCAGACAATCAGCGAGACGAGCTTCTCGATGATCGAGAGCCACGCATGCGTCGAGCCCTTGCCGCCGAACACGCGGCGCGCGAAGAAGAACGCGATGTAGATGAGGCCGATGCCGAACAGCGGCACGAGCGCGAGATTGAGGAGCGACGTGTGGAAGAAGTTGCTGGCGATCGCGCGCGCCACCCAGACGCAGCCCGCGCCGATCAGCGGAAAGAGCGCCTTGGTGAGGCTTTCCGCGCCAAAGGGCCGCGCCTCGTGGCGCGCCTTGCGGCGCGCTTCGATCCCGCGCCGCAAGAGCCGCGCGAGCACGAAGGCCACGATGAGCGCGCCGATCAGTACGCCGATCTGCCAGAGCATGACCGGCTGACCGAAGTCGTGAATCACGCCGCCCAGCATGTGAGTCAGCAAACGGTTTTCAATCATGGTGCGTATTGGCGCACGACGCGCGCGGCATGGGCGACGTGCGCGGCAAGCGCGCGCACGACAGGCACGCGTGCGGCGGGCCGTCCGGCGCTCTCCGTCGAACCCGCCGCGCCGCGCATGCGTGCCTGCGACCCGCTCGCGCGGGCGCGGCCGTGAGCCTGGTTATAAGCCAGAAAGTTACTCAGCGACATTCGGCTCGTCGGCGGTTTCGCTCGCCCGCGCAATCGCATCAGCCGCTTGCTGCGGCGCTGCCGATTCGTCCGGGGTGGCCTCTGCCTGCGCCTGCTTCTTCGACGGCCCCGCGTCGCCGCGGCGCTCCAGCACGGCGGCGAAGAAGCCGTCGGTGGCGTGGCGGTGCGGCCACAGCGACAGGTAATCGCCCGTATCGAGGCCCACGCGCTGCTCCGCAAGCACGTCGCGCGCGCTCACCAGCACGAAATCCGGATGCGCCTCCAGGAACTGCTTCACAACCGCTTCGTTCTCGGCTTCAAGAATGCTGCAGGTCGCGTAGACCAGACGGCCGCCACGCTTGAGCAAGCGCGCGGCGCTCGTGAGGATCGACAGTTGCTTGGGGGCGAGTTCGGCGACCGACTCGGGCGTCTGGCGCCACTTGAGGTCGGGGTTGCGGCGCAGCGTGCCGAGGCCGGAACACGGCGCATCGACGAGCACGCGGTCGATCTTGCCGACGAGCCGCTTGATCTTCGAGTCGTGCTCGCTGTCGATCAGCACCGGATTGACGTTCGAGAGCCCGCTGCGCGCGAGGCGCGGCTTGAGCTTCGCGAGGCGGCGCTCGGAGATGTCGAACGCGTAGAGACGCCCCGACGAGCGCATCATCGCGCCGAGTGCGAGCGTCTTGCCGCCCGCGCCCGCGCAGAAATCGACGATCATCTCGCCGCGGCGCGGCGCGAGCAGCGAGCACAGCAGCTGGCTGCCCTCGTCCTGCACTTCGAACCAGCCTTCCCTGAACGAATCGAGCTTCGAGAGCGCGGGCTTGCCGACCACGCGCACGCCGAACGGCGCGAACGGCGTTTCACCGGCCTCGATGCCGGACTCGCCGAGCGCGCGCAGCAATGCCTCGCGGCTTGCCTTGATGGGGTTCGCGCGCAGATCGAGCGGCGCCGGATAGTTCAGCGCCGCAGCCAGTTGCGCGAGTTCGGCGGGCTCGAAGCGCTGCTGGAGCGCGTTCATGATCCACTCGGGCAGGTTCAGCTGCACGCGCTGCGGCAGGCTCGCCGGATCGATCTTCGATACGTGTTCGAGCCAGCCCGCCTCGGCATCCGACACGAACGGACGCACCGCCGCGCGGCCCGCCGTCGCCATCAGACCGAGCAGCGCGAGGCGCCGCGTCGGGCTGCCGGAGCCGCTCTCGGCCAGATGCGCGAACTCCATGCGGCGGCGCAGGACCGCGAACACCGCTTCGGCGATCACGCCGCGCTCGCCGTGACCGAGCTTCGGATGCTCGCGGAAGAACCGGCTCGTGACCGCGTCGGCGGGGCCGGTGAACTTAAGGACGTCGGCGAGCAACGTTTCGGTTTGTCCGATCAGGAATCCATGCAGCCTCATGCGCCCTCCCCGGCGGCTTGTGCGTTTGCGTTCAGGTTCGCGTTCGCGTTGGTGTCGTCAAGGAAAAGCCACTGCGGCTCGGGCGGCGCGAGCGTCACGCGTTCGCCGTCGAGCGCAAGACGCTCTTCGACGAACCAGCGCACCGCGCGCGGGTAGATCACGTGCTCGGTCTTCAGGATGCGCGCGGCGAGCGCCGCGGCGTCGTCGCCCGTGCGCACGGGCACGACCGACTGCGCGACGATCGGGCCATGATCGAGCGCGGGCGTGACGAAGTGGACCGTGGCGCCGTGCACGCGGCAACCGGCGTCGAGTGCCTGCTGGTGCGTGTGCAGGCCCGGAAAGCTCGGCAGCAGCGACGGATGGATATTCAGCATCCGACCCGTATAGTGCGCGACGAACGGCTCGGTCAGGACGCGCATGAAACCGGCGAGAATGACGAGGTCGGGCTGATAGCCGTCGATCACCTGCGCGAGCGCCGCGTCGAACGCGGCGCGATCGGGAAACTGGCGGTGATCGACTACAGCCGTGGCAATGCCGTGCGAAGCCGCGAACGCGAGCCCCGCGGCATCCGGACGGTTGGCAATCACGGCAGCGACGCGCGCCGGCCACGCTTCGTGCGCGCACGCGCGCACAATGGCTTCCATGTTGCTGCCCCGTCCCGAGATCAGGATGACGAGATTTTTCATCCGCGGATTTTATCATCGAGGGCTACGTGCGACGCGGCAACGGCGGCGATTCCCGTTGCAGCGTTTATAATCTTCTGTTTCGTCGCGGCGGCCTTGCTGCAACGCCTCTCGCCACATTGATCACGCTTTGGCCACGCTTTGGCCACACATTAACGGTCCGTTCCGCTATCGTGAGAGTCTTCCGCGGTCTTCCCAACGCCGAAAGCCGCGCGCCCTGCGCGCTCACCATCGGCAACTTCGACGGTGTCCACCGCGGACATCAGGCGTTGCTCGCGCGCGTGCGCGAAGCCGCCCAGGCGCGCGGCCTGCCCGTCTGTGTGATGACCTTCGAGCCCCACCCGCGCGAGTTCTTCAATCCGGCCGGCGCGCCGCCGCGCATCGCCATGCTGCGCGACAAGCTCGAAGCGCTGCGCGACAACGGCGTGGACCGCGTGGTCGTCGAGCACTTCAACCACACGTTCGCAAGCCAGTCGCCCGACACGTTCGTCGAGCGCATCATCGTGCACGGCCTGCACACGCGCTGGATGATGATCGGCGACGATTTCCGCTACGGCGCGAAGCGCGCGGGCGATTTCGCCTCGCTCAAGGCGGCCGGCGAGCAGCACGGTTTCGAAGTCGAGCAGATGGCGACCGTGGCCGATCCGTCCGGCGCGCGCATCTCGAGTTCGGGCGTGCGCGCCGCGCTCGCCGCGGGCGACCTCGATGCCGCGCGCGCCGCACTCGGCTGCGGCTACGCGATCAGCGGCCACGTCGTGCACGGCCTGAAACTCGGCCGCGACCTCGGTTTTCCGACGATGAACCTGCCGATCGGCCACAAGCGGCCGGCGCTCAAGGGCGTGTTCGTCGTGCAGGTGCACGGCATCGCCGAGCACCCGCTGCCGGGCGTGGCGAGCCTCGGCGTGCGGCCCACCGTCGACGACTCGGGCCGTGTGCTGCTCGAAGTGCATCTGCTCGACTGGCACGGCAGCGCCTATGGCAAGCTCGTGCGCGTCGAATTCCTGAAGAAGCTGCGCGACGAGGAGAAGTTCGCCGACCTCGAAACGCTCACGTCGGCCATTGCGCGCGACGTGGTCGACGCCCGTGCGTGGTTCGCAGCCGCTCACGCGCCGGGCAGCCGCTCCACTGGTTTCGCCACTTCGGCCACCGACCGAATTAGGTAGTCCGCGGCCCGTGCGCGCGGCGACGCCGCACGGGTTGCCCGCCCCCGGCGCCCAGTCGTGATCGTGTGATCGCGCAAGCAAGCGACGGGCACGCGAGGCGACGGTTGAGCGGCGAGGCCGCAGAGTCCGACGCCGTGCATCCCCTGAATTCACCGTGATTTCACCATGAGCGACAAGAAAGCATCCTCCGGCAAGCCCGCGCAGAAGACCGAATCGAAATACCCCGTCAACCTGCTGGACACTCCGTTCCCGATGCGCGGCGATCTGCCGAAGCGCGAACCCCAGTGGGTCAAGGAATGGCAGGACAAGGAGATCTACCAGAAGATCCGCGCGGCCTCGAAGGGCCGCAAGAAGTTCATCCTGCACGACGGCCCGCCGTATGCGAACGGTGACATCCACCTCGGCCATGCGGTGAACAAGATCCTCAAGGACATGATCATCAAGGCGCGCAATCTCGCGGGCTACGACGCGGTCTACGTGCCGGGCTGGGATTGCCACGGCATGCCGATCGAGATCCAGATCGAAAAGCAGTTCGGCAAATCGCTGCCCGCGACCGAAGTCATGCAGAAGGCGCGCGAATACGCAGCCGGCCAGATCGAGACGCAAAAGGCCGGCTTCCGGCGCCTTGGCGTGCTCGGCGACTGGGACAACCCATACAAGACGATGAACTTCGCGAACGAGGCCGGCGAGATCCGCGCGCTCGCGAAGATCATCGAAAAAGGCTACGTGTTCCGCGGCCTGAAGCCCGTGAACTGGTGCTTCGATTGCGGCTCGGCGCTGGCCGAGGCGGAAGTCGAGTACAAGGACAAGACCGATCCGACCATCGACGTGATGTTCCCGTTCGCGCAACCGGCGGAAACGGCCGCCGCGTTCGGCCTCGCCGCCCTGCCGCGCGAGGAAGGTGGCATCGTGATCTGGACCACCACGCCGTGGACGATTCCGGCCAACCAGGCGCTGAACGTCCATCCGGAAGTGATCTACGCGCTCGTGGATACGCAGCGCGGCCTGCTGATTCTCGCCGAAGAGCGCGTCGAAGCCTGCATGAAGGACTTCGAACTCGATGGCCGCGTGATCGCCACGGCGCCGGGCGCGAAGCTCGCGCATCTGCGCTTCCATCACCCGCTTGCGGCGGCGCATCCGGGCTACAAGCGCACGTCGCCTATCTACCTCGGCGACTACGTGACGACCGACACCGGCACGGGCATCGTGCACTCGGCCCCGGCCTACGGCGTGGAAGACTTTGCCTCGTGCAAGGCCCACAACATGGCCGATTCGGACATCATCAGCCCGGTCATGGGCGACGGCCGCTACATCGAATCGCTGCCGCTCTTCGGCGGCCTCTCGATCTGGGCGGCGAACCCGAAGATCGTCGAAGCGCTCGACAACGCGGGCACGCTCCTGCGCAGCGAAAAATACCTGCACAGCTACATGCACTGCTGGCGCCACAAGACGCCGATCATCTACCGCGCCACCTCGCAGTGGTTCGCGGGCATGGACGTGAAGCCGAACGACGGCAGCAAGACGCTGCGCGAGACCGCGCTCGAAGGCATCGAGGCGACGGCGTTCTATCCGTCGTGGGGCAAGCAGCGCCTGTACGCGATGATCGCGAACCGCCCGGACTGGACGCTCTCGCGTCAGCGCCAATGGGGCGTGCCGATGGCGTTCTTCGTCCACAAGGAAACGGGCGAGCTGCATCCGCGCACGCTGGAGCTGCTCGAAGAAGTCGCCAAACGCGTCGAAAAGAGCGGCATCGAAGCGTGGCAAGCGCTCGATCCGCGCGAGCTGATCGGCGACGACGCCAATCTGTACGAGAAGAACCGCGACACGCTCGACGTGTGGTTCGACTCCGGCACGACGCACTGGCACGTGCTGCGCGGCTCGCACAAGGACGATCTGCAGTTCCCGGCCGACCTCTATCTGGAAGGCTCGGACCAGCATCGCGGCTGGTTCCACTCGTCGCTGCTCACGGCGTCGATGCTCGACGGCCGCCCGCCTTACGACGCGCTGCTCACGCACGGCTTCACCGTCGACGGCGAAGGCCGCAAGATGTCGAAGTCGCTCGGCAACGGCGTCGATCCGCATGAGGTGGCGAACCGCCTCGGCGCGGAAATCATCCGTCTGTGGATCGCATCGACCGACTACTCGGGCGAACTTGCGATCTCCGAGGAAATCCTCAAGCGCGTGACGGAGGGCTATCGCCGTATCCGCAACACGCTGCGCTTCCTGCTCTCGAACCTCTCCGACTTCGAGTTCGACAAGAGCGCGCTGCCCGCCGCCGAGTGGCTCGAAATCGACCGCTACGCCGTGGCGCTCACGCACACGCTGCAAAACGACGTGCTCGCGCACTACGACCGCTACGAGTTCCACCCGGTCGTCGCGAAGCTGCAGACGTTCTGCTCGGAAGACCTGGGCGGCTTCTATCTCGACGTGCTCAAGGACCGCCTGTACACGAGCGCGGTCGACTCGAAGGCCCGCCGCGCCGCGCAGACCGCGCTCCATCACATCACGCACAGCCTGCTGCGCATCCTCGCACCGTTCCTTTCGTTCACGGCCGAAGAAGCGTGGAAGGTGTTCCAGCCGCACACCGAAACCATCTTCACCGAGACGTTCCACGCGTTCCCGGACATCGCGCAGGGCGACATGCAGGCCGAAGCGCTGATCGCGCGCTGGACGCTGCTGCGCGAAGTGCGCGGCAACGTGACGAAGGCGCTCGAAGAGGCACGCGTGGCCAATGCGATCGGTTCGTCGCTGCAGGCCGAAGTGCGCATTCTCGCGAGCGGCGCGCGCTACGACGCGCTCGCCTCGCTCGGCGACGACCTCAAGTTCGTACTGATCACCTCGGCGGCCGAGGTCGTCAAGGTCGAGAGCGAGGCGGACGAAGGCGTCGAGGTCATCACGTCGAAGTACCTCAAGTGCGAGCGCTGCTGGCACTACCGCGAGGAAGTCGGCGCAAACGCCGAACATCCGGGGCTGTGCGGCCGCTGCGTCGCCAATCTCTTCGGTAACGGCGAAACACGGAGCGCGGCATAATGGCGAAATCCAGGCCGTTGCAGTCCCGCGCGAGCGGCACGCTGGCGCCGTGGCTCGGCATCGCGGTGGTCGTGATCCTGTGCGACCAGCTCACGAAGATCGCCATCGCCCGGGTGTTCAGCTACGGCGAAGGCCGCGCGATCACGTCGTTCTTCAACCTCGTGCTCGTGTACAACAAGGGCGCCGCATTCAGCTTTCTCGCCGCGGCGGGCGGCTGGCAGCGCTGGGCGTTCACGGCGCTCGGCGTGGCTGCGGCACTCGTGATCAGCTATCTGCTCAAGCGCCACGCGGGGCAGCGCATGTTCTGCACGGCGCTTGCGCTGATTCTCGGCGGCGCGCTCGGCAATGTGCTCGACCGGCTGATGTACGGCCACGTGATCGACTTCCTCGACTTCCATGTGGGCGGATGGCACTGGCCGGCGTTCAACGTCGCGGACAGCGCGATTACGATCGGCGCGGTGCTGCTGGTGATCGACGAGCTGCGGCGCGTGCGCGGCGCGCGCTGAGCGGGCATCGTGCCTGGGATCGGAGTCAGGGCTGAAGCGCCAACTCCGATCGACCGCCTTGCGCGTGACCAGAGTAAGGAGACTGGACTTGAACACCGCTGCTGCCAACCCGGGCGAACTCGCCGGTAAGCACCTCGTCATCGGCATGACCGGCGGCATCGCCTGCTACAAGATCGCCGAGCTCACGCGCCTTCTGACCAAGGCCGGCGCAACCGTGCAGGTCGTCATGACCGAGGCGGCAACGCAGTTCATCACGCCCGTCACCCTGCAGGCGCTGTCGGGCCGGCCCGTCTACACCAGCCAGTGGGACGCGCGCATGCCCAACAACATGGCGCACATCGACCTCTCGCGCGGCGCCGACGCCATCGTCATCGCACCCGCCTCCACCGACTTCCTCGCCAAGCTCGCGCACGGTTTCGCCGACGACCTGCTCTCGACACTGTGCGTCGCCCGCGACTGCCCGCTGCTGGTTGTTCCGGCGATGAACCGGCAGATGTGGAACAACCCGGCCACGCAACGCAACGTCGCCCAACTGCGCGCAGACGGCGTCGAAACGCTCGGCCCCGATTCCGGTCCGCAGGCATGCGGCGAAGTGGGCGACGGCCGCATGCTGGAGCCTGAAGCCGTCTACGCAGCGATCGTCTCGTTCTTCGCGCCGAAGTTGCTCGCACACCGTCGCGTGCTGATCACCGCCGGGCCGACCTTCGAGCCGCTCGACCCGGTGCGCGGCATCACGAACCGTTCGAGCGGCAAAATGGGCTTCGCCCTCGCTCGCGCGGCGCAGCAGGCCGGCGCCGACGTCCATCTCGTCGCGGGCCCGGTCACGCTCGAAACGCCGTGGGGCGTCTATCGCGAAGACGTGCAGACGGCCCAGCAGATGTACGACGCGGTCATGCGCGCCGTGCCCGACTACGACGTGTTCATCGGCGTGGCGGCCGTGGCCGACTGGCGCGTCGATCGCATCGCGACGCAGAAGATCAAGAAAACCGCCGAGGGACAGGTTCCCGGCTTCACGTTCGTCGAGAATCCCGACATCCTCGCGTCGGTCGCCGGGCTGCCGCATCCGCCGTATTGCGTCGGCTTCGCGGCAGAAAGCGGCGACCTCGACGTCCATGCCGAGCAAAAGCGCGTGCGCAAGAACGTACCGCTCCTGATCGGCAATCTCGGCCCGCAGACCTTCGGACTCGACGACAACGAAGTCGTCCTCTTCGAAGCTGCCGGAAGCACGAAGCTGCCACGCGCAGCCAAGCAGGCGCTCGCGCAGACGCTGATCGCCGAGATCGCGCGCCGCCTGCCCGACCAGAGCATCATCTCGTGACGCGCGCGGCGCCGTCGGCGGATCAGGCCGAGGCGGCGCGCGTCGCGAAAGAAGCAGGGTGAGCTGTCATGACGCTTCTTTCCGTACTCGACCAGTCGCCCGTGATTACCGGGCATACGGCCGCCGACGCCATTGCCGCGACCCTCGAACTCGCGCAGCTCGCCGACGACCTCGGCTACACGCGCTACTGGTGCGCCGAACACCACGGCCTGCTCGGCGTGTGCAACCCCTGCCCCGAAATCATGCTTGCGCGGCTCGGCAGCGTGACGAAGCGCATCCGCATCGGTTCGGGCGGCGTGATGCTTCCCTACTACAGCCCGTTCAAGATCGCCGAGCAGTTCATGATGCTGGAGGCGCTCTTTCCGAACCGCGTCGATCTCGGCGTGGGGCGCGCGCCCGGCGGTGACATGCGCACGGCACAGGCCGTCGCAGCCGGTTCTTACAGCCGCGGCGAACAGTTCGCACAGCAGGTGCGCGATCTGGTCGGACTCATGGACGGCACGCTGCCGGACGACCACATCGCGAGCGGCACGCTCCTGCAACCGCAGATCGAAACGCGGCCGCAACTGTGGGTGCTCGGTTCGAGCGACTTCGGCGGCGCACTCGCCGCACAGCTCGGTCTGCGCTTTTCGTTCGCGCATTTCATCAACGCGCATTTCGGGCACCTGGTGGCGAACGCCTATCGCGACCGCTTCCAGGCCGGCCACGAAGCGACGCCGTACCTGGCCTGCGCGGTGTTCGTGATCTGCGCGGATACCGAACGGGAAGCCGCCGACCTCGAAAAAGCCGTCGATCTGCGCCGCGTGCAGATGGCGCTCGGCCTGAACGCGCCGATCCCGACCGTCGAGCAAGGCCTCGCACAGGAATACGGCGAACGCGAGCAACTCGTGATCGACCGCGAGAAGCCGCGCAGCATCGTCGGCACGCCCGAAAGCGTCACGGAACGCCTGCGCGTGCTGCAAGAGCGCTTTGCCGCCGACGAACTGATCGTGCTCACCATCGCCGGAAGCTACGCGGCGCGGCTGCGCTCTTATGAACTGCTGGCCGAAGCGTTCGCGCTCTCTCGCCTCTGATCCCTACGCCAACCCCACTTTTACTCATGAAAATCGACATCAAGATCCTGAACGAACGCATGCGCGACCAGTTGCCCCAATACGCGACGCCCGGCAGCGCGGGACTCGACTTGCGCGCGTGCATCGAGACGCCGCTCACGCTCGAACCGGGCGAAACGAAGCTCGTGCCGACGGGGCTCGCGATCCACGTCGCCGATTCGGGCTACGCGGCGCTGATCCTGCCGCGCTCGGGGCTTGGCCACAAGCACGGCATCGTGCTCGGCAACCTCGTGGGGTTGATCGATTCGGACTACCAGGGCGAACTCATGATCTCGACGTGGAACCGCGGCCATGCGACGTTTACGCTCAATCCGCTCGAGCGCCTCGCGCAACTCGTGATCGTGCCGGTCGTGCAGGCGCAGTTCAATATCGTCGACGACTTCGAGACGAGCGAGCGCGGCGCGGGCGGTTTCGGCAGCACCGGCAAGCACTGATCGCGCACGCGGCGCACCAACAGGCAAAAGCCGGCAAAGGCCGCGCAAACATGAAAAAGCACGCCTGGGCGTGCTTTTTCAGCTTCTGACGCCCCGATCAGCAGACGTCGCTCAACCGGGGGCGAAGCTTAAGCGGCTTCGCCTGCTGCTTCGAGACGCCGCCGGTACCAGAGCAAATACACGGCCACCAGCGCGACGAGGAACGCGAGGCCGTACACGAGCGTCATGGCGAACTCGCGCGTGAACGCGGTCGTGATGAGAATGCCGGCCATCAGCAGCGCGCCGAGCACGCTCGTGAACGGGTATCCCCACATGCGAAAGGCCGGCTTGGGACCCGTATGACGCGCCCGGAAAAAAAGGTGCGTGACGAAGATCATCAGCCACGTGAACATCGCACCGAACATTGCAATCGACATCATCAGCGTGAAGGCCGTTTGCGGCCACAGCGCGTTGAGTACGGCCGCCACGGCGATGCCGATGGTCGAGAGCGACAGCGCTGCGGCGGGCACGCCATGGCGCGTGAGACGCCCGAATACGGCGCTCGCGTAGCCCGCGCGCGAGAGGCTGAACATCATGCGCGTGGTGATGTAGAGCTGACTGTTCATCGCCGACAACGCGGCCACGAGCACGATGAAGTTGATCGCCCCCGCCGCGTACGGAACACCCGTTTCAGCCATCACTTTCACGAACGGGCTCTCGTTTGCACCGGCCTCGGTCCACGGCACGATCGCGAGCATCAGCGCGAGCGTCAGCAGATAGAACAGCACGAGACGCAGCATGGTCCCGCGAAACGCACGCGTGACCGCGCGCTGCGGATCGCGCGCCTCGGCCGCCGCCACGGCGATGGTCTCGACGCCCAGATAGCTGAAGAGCGCGACGATCGTGCCGACCCACACGCCCCACCAGCCTTTCGGCAGCAGGCCGCCGTGCGAGGTGTAGTTCGCGAAGCCGACCCCCGAGCTTGCGGGCGCACGCCACACGAACCATGCGCCGAGCACGATGAACGCGACGATTGCGGCAATTTTCAGGCTGGAAAAAACATATTCGATGGTGCCGTACGCGCGCACGCTCATTGCGTTCACAACGATCAGCGCCGCTGAAAATCCGATGATCCAGTAAAGCCCCGGCACCTGCGGGAACCAGAACTTCATGTAGACGGCGATGGCGGCCACCTCGGTGCCGACGGCGAGCACGTAGGCCGACCAGTACGCGTAGCGCACGACGAAACCCGCCATCGGCCCGATATAGTGCTCTGCGTAGGCGCCGAACGAGCCGGACGTGGGATGCGCGACGGTCATTTCCGCGAGCGCGCCCATCAGCAGCAGTGCGACCAGCGCGCCAATCGCATAGGAGACGAGCACGCCCGGCCCCGCAAAGCTGATCGCGAAGCCGCTACCGAGGAAAAGCCCGGTGCCGACCGCGCCGCCGATCGCAATCATCGTCATCTGGGCGGCGGACAGGCCGCGCCGCAAACCGCGCTCGCGCTCGACGATCGAATCGAACGCGCCATTTTTATCTGCTGCCAAAACATCCCCCTGCTGCGCACGTTCAAACGGTATGCGCAAAAACAAAACGGCGCGGGCTCGGGCGCCCACGCCGTTTACCTCATGTACATGTGCTGACAACGCACCGTTACGCGCCAACGAAGCGCTTATTCTACTTCGACCGCCTCCGGATTCGGATTACGCGGCGCCGGATGCTCGTCGAACGTGAGCTGCACCTTGTCGTCGGCATCGACATCGACGGTCACGCGGCCGCCGTTCATCAGCTTGCCGAACAGCAGCTCGTCGGCCAGCGCACGGCGGATCGTGTCCTGGATCAGGCGCTGCATCGGCCGCGCGCCCATGAGCGGGTCGAAGCCGTGCTTCGCGAGATGCTTGCGCAGCGCGTCGGTGAAGAGCGCATCGACCTTCTTCTCGTGCAACTGGTCTTCCAGTTGCATGAGGAACTTGTCGACGACGCGCATGATGATCTCTTCATCGAGCGCGCGGAAGCTGATCGTCGCATCGAGCCGGTTGCGGAACTCGGGCGTGAACATGCGCTTGATGTCGGCCAGTTCGTCGCCCTGTTCGCGGCGGCTCGTGAAACCGATGGTCGACTTGTTCATCGCCTCGGCGCCCGCGTTCGTCGTCATGACGATGATGACGTTGCGGAAATCCGCCTTGCGGCCGTTGTTGTCGGTCAGCGTGCCGTGGTCCATCACCTGCAGCAGCACGTTGAAGATGTCCGGGTGCGCCTTTTCGATTTCGTCGAGCAGCAGCACGCAGTGCGGCTTCTTCGTGACGGCTTCGGTCAGCAGACCGCCCTGGTCGAAGCCGACATAGCCCGGCGGCGCGCCGATCAGGCGGCTCACCGCGTGACGCTCCATATATTCGGACATGTCGAAGCGGATCAGCTCGATGCCGAGCGTGAACGCAAGCTGGCGCGCCACTTCGGTCTTGCCGACGCCAGTCGGACCCGAGAACAGGAACGAGCCGATCGGCTTGTCGGTCTTGCCGAGCCCCGCGCGCGCCATCTTGATCGAAGCGGACAGCGCGTCGATGGCCGGATCCTGGCCGAACACGACGGCCTTCAGATCGCGGTCGAGCGTCTGGAGCTTGCTGCGGTCGTCCTGCGACACGCTTTGCGCCGGCACGCGCGCGATCTTCGAAATGATCTCTTCGATCTCGCTCTTGCCGATGGTTTTCTTCTGCTTCGACTTCGGCAGGATGCGCTGCGCGGCGCCCGCCTCGTCGATCACGTCGATCGCCTTGTCGGGCAGATGACGGTCGGTGATGAAGCGCGCGGACAGCTCGGCCGCCGCATTGAGCGCACCCGAGGAGTACTTCACGCCATGGTGCTCTTCGAAACGCGATTTCAGCCCGCGCAGGATCGCGACGGTCTGCTCCACGGTCGGCTCGACCACGTCGATCTTCTGGAAGCGCCGCGAAAGCGCCGCGTCCTTTTCGAAGATGCCGCGATATTCGGTGAAGGTCGTCGCGCCGATGCACTTGAGCGTGCCCGACGAAAGCGCCGGCTTGAGCAGGTTCGACGCATCGAGCGTGCCGCCCGACGCGGCGCCCGCGCCGATCAGCGTATGAATCTCGTCGATGAAGAGAATTGCGTGCGGACGCTCCTTGAGTTCCTTGAGCACGGTCTTCAGACGCTGCTCGAAGTCGCCGCGATACTTGGTGCCCGCCAGCAGCGCGCCCATGTCGAGCGAATAGACCTGCGCGTCGGCGAGGATATCCGGCACTTCGCCGCGCGTGATGCGCCAGGCGAGCCCTTCCGCGATCGCGGTCTTGCCCACGCCCGCTTCGCCCACGAGCAGCGGATTGTTCTTGCGGCGGCGGCACAGCACCTGCACGACGCGCTCGACTTCCAGCTCGCGCCCGATCAGCGGATCGATGCGGCCGTCCTTCGCCATCTGGTTCAGGTTCTGCGTGAACTGGGCGAGCGGCGTTTCCTTCTGGCTGGCGGCGTCTTCGGCTTCGGCGTTCGCATCGCTTGCCTTGGCGGCTTCGCCGCTGCTGGTCTTCGCGATGCCGTGCGAAATGAAGTTCACCACGTCGAGACGCGTGACGCCCTGCTGCTGCAGGTAGTACACCGCGTGCGAGTCCTTCTCGCCGAAGATCGCGACGAGCACGTTCGCGCCCGTCACTTCCTTCTTGCCGTTCGAGGTGGACTGGACGTGCATGATCGCGCGCTGGATCACGCGCTGAAATCCGAGCGTGGGCTGCGTATCGACGTCGTCCGTGCCTGGAACCGTGGGGGTGTTGTCGTGAATGAAGTTGCGCAGGTTCTGGCGCAGGTCTTCGATATTCGCGGCACACGCGCGCAGCACTTCAGCGGCCGTTGGATTGTCCAACAGCGCCAGCAGTAGATGCTCGACTGTTATGAACTCGTGCCGTGCCTGACGTGCTTCCATGAACGCCATATGCAGGCTGACTTCCAGTTCCTGGGCAATCATGCTTCCTCCATCACACACTGCAGCGGATGCCCTGCCTGCCGTGCGTGGGTAACGACTTGCTCAACCTTGGTCGACGCGATGTCCCGCGTATAGACCCCACAAACTCCCCTGCCTTCGCGATGGACCTTCAGCATGATCTGCGTCGCGGTCTCGCGGTCCTTATTGAAATATTCCTGAACGACCATCACGACGAATTCCATCGGCGTGTAGTCGTCGTTCATCAAGACGACCTTGTACATGGAGGGCGGTTTGACCTTTTGCTCCTGCCGCTCCAGTACGGTTGAATCCTGCTTGTCCGGGATAATCGCCATACACCCATTCTAAACAACTCGGACAGGCCCGCAATCCTGCCGCGAAACCCGACCGGACGGCCGGTAAAACAGCCGCGCGCGTGCCCTGTGCAGCGCGCCCTCCCCGTCCAGCCACTACCGGCTGCGGGGCCGGTTCGAGACACGCAAGGCGCACGACCTGCGTGCGCCGAACCTGCCCTTTTCCTGCTGCCGGTGGCCTTTTCGTCACCGGTCGATTTGAGTATCGCACAACCCGCGCGGCACCGTTGGCGCGTACTGTAAGGGGCCGCACCAAGGCGGGGAATTTCCGCACCGC
Organism: Paraburkholderia denitrificans; assembly: GCF_042655705.1. Lineage (NCBI taxonomy): Bacteria > Pseudomonadati > Pseudomonadota > Betaproteobacteria > Burkholderiales > Burkholderiaceae > Paraburkholderia > Paraburkholderia denitrificans. Next base: position 26,011 of record NZ_JBHSMP010000010.1, read on the forward strand.
AACGCGGCTTGTGTCCGCCGATTATGCGTGTTTTCAGGGGTTGCCGCCCGCCGTGATGCTGCACTTGAGAAAAGCAGTAAAAACCCTGGCAATGTTCTCTTTACAACGCGTCATACAACGTCTCAAAATATTCTTGACAGCAGAATAAAGAGCCTCAACAATCAAGCTGGCACTTTTTTCAACCGCTTCATATTCGAAAAAATGCCGTTGGTGAGCTTGTTTGTGAGGAGGGGGCGATCGCATTACGTGGTCGTTTGGCTTTTCGAACTGCTCGTGTGGTAGTGACATGAGTTACAGGGGAAGTAGGTATGGCAACCGGTACGGTCAAGTGGTTTAACGACGCGAAGGGTTTCGGATTCATTACGCCTGACGAAGGCGGCGAGGATCTGTTCGCTCACTTCTCGGCCATCCAGATGAATGGCTTCAAGACCCTCAAAGAAGGTCAAAAGGTGAGCTTCGAGGTCGTGCAAGGCCCGAAAGGCAAACAGGCATCGAACATTCAGGCAGCAGCCTGATCCGTTCGATTCCCGTACCCTGAAACCCGGCTTCGGCCGGGTTTCCTTTTTGCAGCGCCCTTTTCTGCATTTACTGTGGAAAACAGGGTCAAGTTTCACCGCGCCATCGCACGATACCTGTGACAGCGCACCGCATCCGTATTCCGGCTGGATAGAACGGCAGCGGTAAAAGCCGCGCCGCGAAATAAATACGCCCAGCGCGGAAACGGTTCGATTCACGTTCAAATATTTAAATGGCATAACCAGGCAAATCGAGCCGATTTGCGCGTTGCCATTGCCGATGAAGTTCGTATTGGCAGCCTGTCTCAATTGAGGCACTTCGCCACACCACCCGAATCCCGCTCAATACGACCGGAAAACACGCACTTTCCCGAGCATCCGGAAGACAAAAACCCCGGCGACACATCGTGTCCACCGGGGTTTTCGAAAATGACGCCGAACGCGCCAGTACGGCTTACATGTTTTCGATCATCACCTGCCCGAACGCCGAGCACGATACCTGCGTCGCGCCTTCCATCAGCCGCGCGAAGTCGTACGTCACGCGCTTTTCCTGAATCGACTTTTCCATCGACGCGATGATGAGATCGGCGGCCTCGGTCCAGCCAAGGTGGCGCAGCATCATTTCGGCCGAAAGAATCTCGGAGCCCGGATTCACGTAGTCCTTGCCCGCGTACTTCGGCGCCGTGCCGTGCGTCGCCTCGAACATCGCCACCGAATCGGACAGGTTCGCGCCCGGGGCAATGCCGATGCCGCCGACCTGAGCCGCCAGCGCGTCCGAGAGGTAGTCGCCGTTCAGGTTCAGCGTAGCGATCACGTCGTATTCCGCGGGGCGCAGCAGGATCTGCTGAAGGAACGCATCGGCGATCACGTCCTTCACGACGATGTCGTTACCGGTTTTCGGATTCTTGAACTTCATCCACGGACCGTCGTCGATCAGCTCCGCACCGAACTCGCGCTGAGCGAGCGCATAGCCGTAGTCGCGGAACGCGCCTTCGGTGTACTTCATGATGTTGCCCTTGTGCACGAGCGTCACCGAGCGGCGATCGTTGTCGATCGCATACTGCAGCGCCTTGCGCACGAGGCGTTCGGTGCCCTCGCGCGAGACCGGCTTGATGCCGATTCCCGACGTTTCCGGGAAGCGGATCTTCGATACGCCCATCTCTTCGCGCAGGAACCGGATGACCTTCTTCGCGGCTTCCGATTCGGCGGGCCACTCGATGCCCGCGTAGATGTCCTCCGAGTTCTCGCGGAAGATCACCATGTTGACCTTCTCGGGCGCACGCACCGGGGACGGCACGCCCTTGAAATACTGCACCGGGCGCAAGCACACGTAGAGGTCGAGCTGCTGGCGCATCGCCACGTTGAGCGAACGGATGCCGCCGCCGACCGGCGTCGTGAGCGGCCCCTTGATCGACACGACGTATTCCTTCACGACTTCCAGCGTTTCGTCGGGCAGCCATACGTCGGGACCATAGATGCGCGTGGCCTTCTCGCCCGCATAGATCTCCATCCAGTGGAGCTTGCGCTTGCCGCCGTAGGCTTTTTCCACCGCCGCGTCGACCACCTTGATCATCACCGGCGTGATATCGACGCCCGTGCCGTCACCCTCGATGTACGGGATGATCGGCTGATCCGAGACGTTGAGCGAAAAATCCGCGTTGACGGTGATCTTCTCACCGCTCGTCGGAACCTTGATGTGCTGATACGGCATGATCGACTCCAGTTGAGGACTTGGCTGGTGGTAGCGGGCAATTCACAGTGCAAGCGGATCCGGCGAAGTGTGCGCGCGAAACATGCGCGGCCTCGCAGCACCCGTTGCGCTCAATGCTTGCGGACTGGCTGATATTCTAGCCCACGCCCCGTCGCTGCATGCCGCCCGTTCCGACGGCGCACATGGCGCGCGACGCCACGCCTGGCGGCCCACCTGACAGCACCGGCGCGCGCTACGAATAGAACAGCCCGCGCGGACGCATCGAACGAGGCACCCGCGAGGCACCCCGCGCTGGAGCCGATCCATGGCATCCGGCCCGGCGTCCCGCCCGATGCATTAACATCTCGCCGCATCACGACGCGACTTCGACACAACGTCGACTAAACCTCGACAAAACCTCTTTCCTCACCCGGCTCTCATGCGTTTAATCGCCCTTAACAAACCGTTCGGCACGATTTGCCAGTTCTCGCCGCACGAAACACGCCCTTCCCTTGCGGACTGGGTCAAGGTGCCGGGCGTCTATCCAGCGGGCCGCCTCGATTCGGACAGCGAGGGCCTGCTGCTGCTGACCGACGACGGCGCACTCCAGGCGCGCATCGCCGAGCCGCGCCGCAAACTCGTGAAGCGCTACTGGGCCCAGGTGGAAGGCGAGCCCGGCGCCGACGCGCTCGCGGCACTGGAACGCGGCGTCGATCTCGGCGACTTCGTGACCCAGCCGTGCCGCGCAAAAACGATCGCACCGCCCGAACATCTCTGGCCACGCAATCCGCCGATCCGCTATCGCGCATCGATTCCCACCACATGGGTCGAACTCGCGATCAGCGAAGGCAAGAATCGCCAGGTACGGCGCATGACCGCCGCGGTCGGCTTTCCCACACTGCGGCTCGTGCGCGTAGCAATTGGCGTGCTCGATATTTTTTCGCTCGCAATTGCACCCGGCGAAAGCATCGATATTCCGACCGATGCGCCATGGCAACGTATAAATCCCGCACGCCGATCAGGGTGAATGTTGCATTTGCATTTTTTGATCATCGTCAATAAGTGCGGCATCGACGCGTCTTTAAAGGGCGAGACAGGGCGAAGGAAATGAAATTTTCCCGTCAACCGCCGCATTACACGATGCGTTAAACGACGCAGATGCCGCCCGAAGCTATCCGGCATTCAGCCTTCAGGTACCCGCCTTGCGCGCGCAAGCCGCGATGATGGATTACCGACCGCTGGCAGGTGCATTCGTAAACTTTTCTCCGAATTTTTCGAATGTGACTGTCAACCGAAAGGTGGATGGCACCGTTTACCGACCTGACTCCAAAAACCGGGTCACTTGGTTAATTAACTCAAGCTGAGGATTTACAACATGAACAAGCTCATCGCTGCTCTGGTCGCTGGCCTCTTCGCAACGGCTGCTTTCGCACAAGCTTCGGCTCCGGAAGCTGCTCCGGCTGCTGCTGCTTCGGCTGCTGCTCCGAAGGCTAAGGCTGCTCACAAGAAGGCTCACAAGAAGGCACACAAGAAGGCAGCTAAGGCTGAAGCCGCTTCGGCAGCTTCGGAGTAAGCTTGTTGTAAGGCGAAATGTCGATCGGCATTCATTGCCGATCTTCATCGCGTTAAAAGGCAGACCGTCGCAAGGCGTTCTGCCTTTTTGTTTTTCAAGGCCTTTTCAGGCATTTGACTCGTGCGACGCGTCGCGTGTCGCGGTTCGTATTCGACTCGCTTTGACCCGCTTCGCTCTCCTCGCGTAACATGCGCGGGTTATATCTCAAGCAAGGAGCCCAGTCGTGCGATTTTCCCTGCGCCCGCTTTTAGCGCTCGCCATGCCGCTCGCTGCCGCGGCGGTCCTGACGCTCACGACGCTCGCCACGCCCGGCGTGGCACACGCCCAGCAATTGCCGCCCGGCGCGAAGCAGCCCAGCGCCTTTCCGCACGCGAAGCTGACCGCCGGTATGTATGCGATCGACGCCGCCGTCGCCGCCAATGACGCCGACCGCGAGCAAGGCCTCATGTATCGCTCGCAGCTTGGGCCGAACGAAGGCATGCTGTTCGTGTTCGGCGAAAACGCCGTGCATTGCTTCTGGATGAAGAACACGCTGATCCCGCTGTCCATCGCGTTCATGCGCGCGGACGGCACAATCACCGACATCGACGAGATGCAGGCCGAGACGACCAACAACCACTGCCCGCGCAATAACGGCGTCTTCGCGCTCGAAATGAGCAAGGGCTGGTTCGCGTCGAAGGGCATCAAGCCCGGCATGCAGATCCAGGGCCTGCCGCCGCAGCAGTAACGCGCGGCGAAGCCCGCGCGCACGCGCCGCGCGCAGCGAACGCTGCAAGGCGCACAGGCGACCCGCCCCGAAAGCCGGCCCCGCTCTGAGCGGCGCCGGCTTTTTTGCGTCCGTACGGTCACCTTCCAGCACATGCGGGCGCATACCGGCGCATACCGGCGCATACCGGCGCGCACCGGCGCACACCGGCGCATAGCCGAAGCCCCCGGCGCCTACGCGAAATCCGCGCCGCTGCGCGCGCCCTGCAAAACCGCGTAGCACGCGCTATGCTACTAATCCGGCACCCGCGTAAATCGGGCACCGCGCGTGGCGAGAGGCGACGCGCAACCCGCGCCGCGCGTCGTCCGGCTCCCTTCACGGCGCGTATTCCAAGGAGATCATCGTGCCTCGCAAGACTCCCATCGAGCGCTATCGCAACATCGGGATCAGCGCTCACATCGATGCCGGCAAAACCACCACGACCGAACGCATCCTGTTCTACACCGGCGTGAATCACAAGCTCGGGGAGGTTCACGACGGCGCGGCAACCATGGACTGGATGGAACAGGAACAGGAGCGCGGCATCACGATCACGTCGGCCGCGACCACCGCGTTCTGGAAAGGCATGGCCGGCAATTATCCCGAGCACCGCATCAACATCATCGACACCCCGGGGCACGTCGACTTCACGATCGAAGTCGAGCGCTCCATGCGCGTGCTCGACGGCGCGTGCATGGTGTACGACTCGGTGGGCGGCGTGCAGCCGCAGTCCGAAACGGTGTGGCGCCAGGCGAACAAGTACAAGGTGCCGCGCATCGCGTTCGTCAACAAGATGGACCGCGTCGGCGCGGACTTCTTCCGCGTGCAGCGGCAGATCGGCGAGCGCCTCAAGGGCGTGGCCATCCCGATCCAGATCCCGGTCGGCGCCGAGGACCATTTTCAGGGCGTGGTCGACCTCGTGAAAATGAAGGCGATCGTCTGGGACGACGAGAGCCAGGGCGTGAAATTCCTCTATGAGGACATCCCGGCGAATCTCGTCGAACTCGCGACGGAGTGGCGCGAAAAGATGGTCGAAGCCGCCGCCGAAGCCGACGAGGAACTGCTCGAAAAGTACCTCGACGATCACGAGAGCCTGACCGAAGACGAAATCAAGCGCGCGCTGCGCAAGCGCACGATCGCCGGTGAAATCGTTCCGATGCTGTGCGGCAGCGCTTTCAAGAACAAGGGCGTGCAGGCGATGCTCGACGCGGTGATCGACTATCTGCCCTCGCCGGTCGACGTGCCCGCGATTCTCGGCCACGACCTCCACGACAAGGAAATCGAGCGCCATCCGAGCGACGAAGAGCCGTTCTCGGCGCTCGCGTTCAAGATCATGACCGACCCGTTCGTCGGCCAGCTGATTTTCTTCCGCGTTTATTCGGGCGTCGTCGAATCGGGCGACACCGTGCTCAACGCGACGAAGGACAAGAAGGAGCGTCTGGGCCGCATCCTGCAGATGCACGCGAACGAGCGCAAGGAAATCAAGGAGGTGCGCGCGGGCGACATCGCAGCGGCGGTCGGCCTGAAAGAAGCGACGACCGGCGACACGCTCTGCGATCCGGCGCACGCCATCGTGCTCGAAAAGATGATTTTCCCCGAGCCGGTGATCTCGCAGGCCGTCGAGCCGAAGACAAAAGGCGACCAGGAAAAAATGGGCATCGCGCTCAACCGGCTCGCGCAGGAAGATCCGTCGTTCCGTGTGCAGACCGACGAGGAGTCCGGGCAGACCATCATCTCCGGCATGGGCGAGCTGCACCTGGAAATTCTCGTCGACCGCATGCGGCGCGAGTTCGGCGTCGAGGCGACCGTCGGCAAGCCGCAGGTGGCATACCGGGAGACCGTGCGCAACAAGGCCGAGGACGTCGAGGGCAAGTTCGTCAAGCAGTCGGGCGGGCGCGGCCAGTACGGCCACGCGGTCATCACGCTCGAACCGCAGCCGCCGGGCAAGGGCTACGAGTTCGTCGACGCGATCAAGGGTGGCGTGATTCCGCGCGAATTCATTCCGGCCGTCGACAAGGGCATCCAGGAAACGCTCAAGGCGGGCGTGCTCGCGGGCTACCCGGTGGTCGACACAAAGGTCACGCTCACGTTCGGCTCGTATCACGATGTCGACTCGAACGAAAACGCGTTCCGCATGGCCGGCTCGATGGCGTTCAAGGAAGCGATGCGGCGCGCAAAGCCCATACTGCTCGAACCGATGATGGCCGTCGAAGTGGAAACGCCCGAGGAGTTCATGGGCAACGTGATGGGCGACCTGTCGAGCCGACGCGGCATCGTGCAGGGCATGGAGGACATCGCGGGCGGCGGCGGCAAGATCGTGCGCGCCGAAGTGCCGCTCTCGGAGATGTTCGGCTACTCCACGTCGCTGCGCTCGCTCACGCAGGGCCGCGCGACCTACACGATGGAGTTCAAGCACTACGCGGAAACGCCGCAGAACGTGGCCGAAGCGGTCATCAACGCTAAAAAGTAATAAGCGAGCAATAAGCCAGCAACAGGCGCACACCAGGCGCGTCGTGTTTCCCGAAGCCCGTTCCGTTACCGGAACGGGCTTCTTCATTGGCGCGCCCGCCGCGCCGCTCCCGCCGTCCCGTCCCCGGCCTTCGCCCGCGTTGCCGAATCGCTTAAACTGGACCCGAATTCGTCGTCTGCCGCACCGCCCGCCGCCGTCGCGACTGTCCTGTAAGACACGTCGCGCCCACTCACGGAACCGCACGGAAAACCCGCACCGATGACACAACCGCAGTCTGCCGCCCCCGCCCCCCTCCTCGACCTCGACTTGCTGCGCCGCGACGCTGGCGACTACGGCAATCACGCCATCGACGAATATCTGGCCGGCCGCCTCACCCGCCGCGAGTTGCTGCGCTACGCGGGCATGCTCGGCCTCGCGCTTGCGGGCAGCGGACTCGCTACGCCGCGCCTCGCGCGGGCCCGGCAACCGACGAACCAGACCATCCGTGTCGCGCATCTGATGCCCGCAGGCTCCGTCGATCCGCTCACGGTGACCGATGCGGGCGGCCTGAGTCTTCTGAACCAGACCGGCGAATTCCTCCTCGACGACGACGCCACCGGCCAGCTCCGGCCCGCGCTCGCGCTCTCGTGGCAGCCGAACAGCAAAGCGGACATCTGGACCTTCAAGCTGCGCCCGAATGTGAAATTCCACGACGGCCAGCCGTTCGGCGCGCGCGACGTGGTGGCGACGTTCGACCGTCTCGCCGATCCGGCGAGCGGCTCGGCGGCGCTTTCGGTGCTCAAGGGCGTGCTGTCGAAAGGGGGTGCGAAGATGGTCGACGAGCACACCGTCGCATTCCATCTCGATGCGCCGAACGGCAACTTCCCGTACTACGTTTCATCCGACAACTACAACGCCATACTGTTGCCCGCCAACTATGCGGGTAATTACGAAAAGAGCTTCATCGGCACGGGCGCATTCAAGTTCGAAAGCTTCCGGCCGCGCCAGGGCGCAAGCTTCGTTCGCAATCCCGACTACTGGGGCGACAAGGCGCTGCCCGCGCGCGTGCAGTTCGCCTTCTACGCCGACGAACAGGCGCAGATCCTCGCGCTCCAGGGCCGCCAGGCCGACGTGATGGGCACGTTTACCGTGCAGGGCGGCATCGGCATCCTGAACAATCCCGACTTCAAGGTGATCGGCGTGCGCTCGAGCGCGCATCGCCAGATCCACATGCGCAACGATGCGCCCATGTTCAAGGACAAGCGCGTACGCCAGGCACTGGCGCTCGCGCTCGACCGCGACGTCATGGTGCGCGGTCTGTTCAAGGGCCGCGCCGAGGTCGGCAACGACAGCCCGTTCGCGCCCGTCTTTCCGTCGAGCCCGGCGGGCGTGCCGCAGCGCAGGATCGACGTCGCGAAGGCACGCCAGTTGCTCGCGCAGGCAGGCGTGGCGAACGGCTTCGATGTGACGCTCACCACCGAGAAGTACATGGAGATTCCGGATCTGGCCGTCGTGGTGCAGAACGCCGCGAAGGCGATTGGCGTGCGCATCGCGCTCAAGGTCGAAAGCCAGGGGCAGTACTACGGCGCGGGCACGTACGGCAAATCGGACTGGCTCGACTCGCCGCTCGGCATCACCGACTACGGTCATCGCGGCGTGCCGAACGTGTTCCTCGACGCGCCGCTCACGAGCGGCGGCACGTGGAATGCAGCGCACTTTCGCAACGCGCAGTACGACACGCTGGTCGCGCAGTTCGTCGCGACGCTCGACGTGGCCGCGCAAAAACGGCTCGCCGCGCAAATCGCAACACTGCTGCTCGACGAAACGCCCATGATCATCCCGTACTTCTACGATCAGTTGATCGCGCAACGAACAGCACTGCAGGGCATGCGCTTCACGGCGCTCGCGCAGCTTTGCTTCGACCGCGCCACGCTCGCGGCATGACGCGTAGCGCATAACGCGCCCAGCATGACGCATAACGCAGCGCGCACGCAAACAGGAGTCCGATGGCTACTCCGCTGACGAGTCCGCCTCAACCAGCCTACGCCGCGCCCGCGGTTCGCTTCATCGCGCGCCGCGCGGCGTGGGCGCTCTTCACGTTGTGGCTGCTCTCGGTTCTCGTCTTCGCAGGCGGGCAACTGCTGCCCGGCGACATCGGCCGCGCGGTGCTCGGCCCGCTTGCCGATGCGCGCGCCGTCGCGGCACTCAATCATCAGCTCGGCGCAGACCGCCCCGCGCTCGAACAATACGTCGCGTGGATTTCGCACGCGCTGCGCGGCGACTTCGGTGAATCGTGGAGCTATCGCGAGCCAGTCGCACCGTTCGTTGGCGCAGCGCTGCTGCAATCCGCCAAACTCGGACTGCTCGCGTTCGTTATTGTGGTGCCGCTCGGCATCGGCGGCGGCGTGTGGGCCGCGCTGCACGCGGGCCGTCCGCTCGACCGCGCCATCAGCACCGGCGGACTGTGCGCGAGCGCCGTGCCCGAGTTCGTCTCCGCCATCGTGCTCATTCTGGTCTTCGGCGTGTGGCTGCGCTGGCTGCCGACCGAAGCCGTCGCACCACCCGGTTCGGGCGCGGCCGAACAGTTGCGGCACCTGGCGCTGCCCGTGCTGCCGCTTGTCTTCGCGTTCTTCGGCTATCTCGCGCGCATGGCGCGCGCGGGCATGCTCGGGGCGCTCGACGCCGACTACACGCGCACCGCGATCCTCAAGGGCCTGCCGCAGCGCGTCGTCATCGTGCGGCACGTGCTGCGCAATGCGCTCCTGCCCACGGTGACGGTCGCCGCGACGCAGCTCGGCTATCTGATCGGCGGACTCGTGGTCGTGGAGACGCTGTTCCGCTATCCGGGCATCGGCTCGCTGATCTACAACGCCGCGAAGGCGAAGGACTTTCCGATGCTCGAAGCGGGCGTGCTCGCGATCGGCGCGGTGTACACGCTCGCCAATTTCGCAGCCGATCTGCTGCACGCGCGGCTCGATCCGCGGCTGCGCACGACGGGAGGCTCATGAGCGACAGCAGCGCCGGTCCATCAGACGCATCGGCTGAATACGCAGCCGAGAGCGCAGACGACACGCGCTTTCACGTGCTGCGCACCCTGCTGCGCTCGCCCGCGTTTCTCGTGAGCGCGGCGATCCTGCTGTGGTGGATCGCCTGCGCGCTCGCGGGGTACGCGTTTGTTCCGTTCGACCCTTACGCTTCCGATCCGCTCAACTCACTGACGCCGCCCGATCACACGCACTGGTGCGGCACCGATCAGTTGGGCCGCGACGTGTGCTCACGCGTGATCACGGGCGCGCGCGACATCCTCACGATCGCGCCGCTCGCCACGCTCGCCGGTACGCTCACAGGCACGGTGCTCGGTCTCATCACCGGCTATTTCGAGGGCTTTGCTGGCAGTCTCGTCGCCCGCACGCTCGACGCAGTGCTCGCGCTGCCGCTCGTGATCGTCGCGCTGCTCGTGCTCGCGGCCGTGGGCGCGTCGAATCTCGCGGTCGTGCTCGTGATCGGCATCACGTTCACGCCGATGATCGCCCGCACGGTGCGCGCAGCCGTGCTCACGGAACGCCATCTCGACTACGTCGCCGCCGCACAACTGCGCGGCGAGCGCTCGCCGTACATCATGTTCGCGGAGATTCTGCCGAACGTGTGGCCGCCGGTCGTCGTCGAAGCGACGGTGCGGCTCGGCTACGCCATCTTCGCGGTTGCGACGCTCTCGTTTCTCGGCTTCGGCATCCAGCCGCCTTCGGCCGACTGGGGGCTTGCGCTCGGCGAGTCGTATGCGCTGATCGCGGGCGGCGCGTGGTGGACGGTCGCATTCGATGCGCTCGCAATCGCCTCGCTCGTCGTCGCCGTGAATCTGATCGCCGACAGCCTGCGCGAAGCGCTCGAATCATGAACCCGCGCACGAGTCCATCACGATGAGCCCGCAACGATGAGCCCACAGCGCGCCGCCCCGCTTGCGACATTCGACGCCCCGTTCGGCAACGGTAGCGGCGGCGACGATGCGCTCGTGCTCGTCGGCCTTACCGTCGCGTATCGCACGCGGGGCCGCGAGCGCGACGTGCTGACCGACGTCTCGCTGCGCATCCGGCGCGGCGAGACGTATGGGCTCGTCGGCGAATCGGGCTGCGGCAAGTCGACGGTGGCGCTCGCGGCGCTGCGCTATCTCGCGCGCAATGGCCGCGTGAAAGCGGGACGCATCGCCATTGCCGGGCAGGACGTGCTCGCGCTCGACCAGGAACGCTTGCGCACGTTGCGGGCCAACGCGGTGTCGATGGTTTATCAGGATCCGGCCAGCGCACTCAATCCGTCACTCACGATCGCGCGCCAGCTGAGCGAGGCATTCGAGGCCGCCGGTGCGAGCGCCGACGAAGCGCTCGCGCAAGTGCCAAAGATGCTAGAGCGCGTGCGCATAGCCGAACCGGCCCGCGTGATGACGAGCTACCCGCATCAGCTTTCGGGCGGCATGCAGCAACGCGTCGTGATTGCGATGGCGCTCGCGTCGCGCCCCGCGCTCCTGATCCTCGACGAGCCGACGACCGGGCTCGACGCCACCGTCGAAGCCGAAGTGCTCGCGCTGATTGCGCAACTGCGCGCGGAATTCGGCATGGCGGTGCTGCTGATCAGCCACGATCTCGGCGTGATCGGGCAGATGTGCGATCGCGTCGGCGTGCTGTATGCCGGCCGTCTCATCGAAGAAGGCGCGACGCGCGACGTGTTCGCACGCGCGCGGCACCCGTACACGGTCGGGCTGCTGCGCTGCCTGCCCGCGCGCGGTCGCAGCAAGGCCATCGGCCCGCTCGACACGATTCCCGGCGAGCTGCCGGCGCCTGGCACGCTCCTGCGCGGCTGCATCTATGCGCCACGCTGCCGCCTCGCCGACGCGCGCTGCCGCGAACAGGCACCGCCGCCGCATCGCATGGAAGCGCCGCACGGCGAGCGCATGGCGCGCTGCCATTATCACGAGCGCGCCATCGACCTGCCGCTCGCCGAGCCCGCGCAGGCGGACGTGCAGGCCGCCAGAGCGACCGATTCCGCAGCCGAGCCCGCTGCCGATCCCGCGGTCGTGCTGCGCGCCATCGACGTATCCCGCACCTTCGGACGCGGCGCACGTGCCGTGCGCGCGCTCAACGGCGTCTCGATCGAACTGCGCGCGGGCGAGACGCTCGGGCTCGTCGGCGAGTCGGGCAGCGGCAAGACCACGCTCGCGAAACTGCTGCTCGGCCTGTACGCGCCAAACGCGGGCGGGCGCGTCGAACTGGACGGCGAGCCGCTGCCTGCCCGCGTCGGGCGTCGCAGCGCGAAGCAACTCGAAGCGCTGCGGCTCGTGTTCCAGCATCCGGACGCCTCGCTCAATCGTGCGCTGCCGGTGAGGCGGCTGATCGCTCGTGCGCTCGCCCGCACCAGCCCATCTCGCACGAACGAGCCCACGCGGCTCGAAGCGCTGCTTGACGCCGTGCGCGTGCCCGCGCGCTATCTCACCGCGCGCGCGCACCAGCTCTCAGGCGGACTCAAGCAACGCGTCGCCATTGCGCAGGCATTCGCGGGCGAGCCGCGCGTCGTCGTCTGCGACGAGCCGACTTCGGCACTCGATGTCTCCGTGCAGGCGGCGATCCTGAACCTGCTCGCGCGACTTCAACGCGAACGCGGCGTGAGCTATCTGTTCATCTCCCACGACCTCGACGTGGTGCGCTATCTCGCCGATCGCGTGATGGTGCTCTACGCGGGCCAGGTGGTGGAAACCGGTCCTGCCGATGCGCTCTTCGGCGGACCCTGCCATCCGTACACGGAAACACTGCTCGCCGCGCAAACACTGCGTGCGAGCGACAAGACAGGTGCGCGCGCATCGAACGCGGGCTGCATCTTCAGCGCGCACTGCCCGCGCCGCATCGGCGCGATCTGCGACGAACAGGCGCCGCCGTTCGCCGAAGCGGGCAGCGGCCATCGCATACGCTGCCACATTCCCGTGGTCGAACTGCGCACGCTGCAAACCGCGGCGAACACCTCGCGCACAAACGTCTGATAAACGTCTGATGTTCGCGCATCGCGTGAGACGTGAGACACAGTGCGCGTCCGCCGCGCGAAACGCCGGAAAGATGCGCCGCGCGTTTCATCATCGATACGTTTTTGGCGGGTTTTGCGTCGCGCATACGCCATGCGGATCGCCGGATGCCGCTGCGTAGCGGCGCAGCGTCCAATGGCACATAACTCGCTAGATCAAGACCAGGCATCCGGGCGCTGACCTGCCGCGTCGTACGGCGGGTAATCACGCGAGGCCAGTGGACCACCTGGCGCATCGCGCACTTGTTTTCTGCCGCCCGCCCCCGCGGGCGGCGGCAACCGGCAAGTCGCCCTGCTCGTTCCGGCTTTCCGGCGCTTCGTTGACCGGATGCCTGCCAAACCGCCTGCGTCGGCTCCCATGCGCTTGACGATGCACCGTGGTGGTGACCTGACGGGGATCGGCGGGCGGGCGGGAAAGCATGTCGCCGGATATCAGGCGCACGAGAGGCGTCGGCGCGATTACTCCGGCGCTTCCCGAGGGAAGATCATGAACAACTCGATATGCGATAAGCAGTGCTGTTTATTACTACGGGGTTGGTCGATACGGGGTGTGGCGATGTATGCGATCGGGGCAGGCTTCCTGTTGCCGGGAATCGCGGCCCGCGCTGCGGACAGCGGCGCGCCCGACGCAATCGCCATGCAGTTCATCGCGCTAGCGGACACCGACGTTGGGGACTCCGGCACGGCCTGCGATCCGGCGAATGAACCCGCGAATGATCCGGTGAACGATCCGACGACCGGTCCGGGCGGCGGGCACGGAGGCGGCCATGGCAACGGTCATTGAATTCGCTCCGCAAAGCGCCCGCGCCGCCTCGGCCAGCGCGAGCCGACACGACGGCCGCTCGCGTCAGGCACGGCATCGGCGGCGGCATCCCGGTCCCACGGCCGGGCACCGCAGCCGGGGGCCGGACCTCGGTTTCCCCTGCTGCATCTTCGCGTCGCGAATTCCGCTTTGACGCCACGGTGCTGCATCCGTGTCCAGCCGCTACGCGCGCCTTGGCAACGTCAGAGCATGTCCAGCCGCTGCCTGGTGCACGGCGGCCTGAAGTACGCGTCGAGCGCCGCGTGTTCCTCCGCACTCAGTTCGAGATCGAGCGCCGCATGGTTGTCGCGCACGTGCTCGATGCGCGCGGCTGTCGGGCAGCGCAACGCGGGGGATTTCGGTCGTCATGATGGCTGGCTCCTTGCATCGCGCCATGTTCGATGTGCGTTGTGCGGATACGGCAATCGTCGGCGATAAACATAACGAAAGATCGTAAAACATCGCAAAACGTCACGAACCGTCACAAAAAGGCCAGTGTATCGCCGCGCACGGCGCGCTTTTCGTGCGCGCATCGGTGCGTTGCCCGATGGCGTCTTCACATGCGTCTGTCATAAAATCGGCGTTCGCCTTTCATGCCCGCTTCCCATGAACGCATCCACGGAAGACCGCTGGCGCAATCTGCGCCCGGACCCGGAAAACGATACGCCGCTCTATCTGCAGCTCGCGCGCAAGCTGAGCAGCGCGATCCACGAAAACCGCTGGAACGCCGGGGAGGCACTGCCTTCCGAGCGCGTGCTCGCCGATGCGCTCGGCGTCTCGCGCATCACCGCGCGCAAGGCCATTGCGCTGCTCGTCGAACAGGGGCTGATCCGCCGCACGCAGGGCGCGGGCAGCTTCATCACGCCGCGCTACGAAGATCCGCTCTCGCGTCTCACGAGCTTCAGCGAAATGCTGCGCCAGCGCGGCTTCACGCCGAGTTCGCGCTGGCTCTCGCGCGAAATCCAGCCCGCGAGCCGCGATGAGGTGATCCAGCTCGGGCTCTCGCCCGCCTCCGCGGTGACGCGGCTGAAACGTCTGCGGCTCGCCGACGGCATCGTGATGGCCGTCGAGAATTCGACCTTTCCGGCCGCGCTGATTCCCGATCCGGAAGCCATCGGCGACTCGCTCTACAGCTTCCTCGAACAGCGCGGGCTCGCGATCGTGCGCGCGCTGCAACACTTTCGCGCGGTAAACGCGAGCGAAGAAATCGCCCGGCAGATGAGCATTGCCCCCAACGAAGCGCTGCTGCTGATCACGCGCGTGGGCTACACCGCCGACCACCGCGCAATCGAGTTGACCGACACCTACTGCCGCAACGACTACTACGACTTCGTCGCGGAACTGCGCAAGTAGCGCTTACGTGGTCCGCGCGGGCCGCGTGGTCCATGCCGGCCGCGTGAACGCTTCAGCGCCGGCAGGCGCGCGTGCGGGACGGTGGCGCCTGCGCACGCCGCTACGCGGTTTTCCCTAGAATGACGGCTGCCCGCCACGCGCCTGCGCGCTCCAGCCATCGCCCATGTCCGTCCCCAGTCCGTCATCCGCGCCGTCGCGCCGCTCGTTGTCGGTGCTGCTGTGGCTCGTCGCCACCGGCTTTTTCATGCAGACCCTCGATTCGACCATCGTCAACACGGCGCTGCCCGCGATGGCGAAGAGCCTCGGCGAGCGCCCGC
Organism: Paraburkholderia denitrificans; assembly: GCF_042655705.1. Classification (NCBI taxonomy): domain Bacteria; kingdom Pseudomonadati; phylum Pseudomonadota; class Betaproteobacteria; order Burkholderiales; family Burkholderiaceae; genus Paraburkholderia; species Paraburkholderia denitrificans. The sequence continues at coordinate 41,515 of NZ_JBHSMP010000010.1, forward strand.
TCAGCATGCAGTCGGTCGTGGTCGCGTACGCGCTGACGATGGCTGTGATGATCCCGGTCTCCGGCTGGCTCGCTGACAGACTCGGCACGCGCCGCGTGTTCCTCGGCGCGATTCTGGTGTTCACGATCGGCTCGGTACTCTGTGCGAGCGCGCCCACGCTCGACCGGCTCGTGCTCTCGCGCATCGTGCAGGGCGTGGGCGGCGCGATGCTGCTGCCGGTCGGCCGGCTCGCGGTACTGCGCACGTTCCCCGCCGAACGCTATTTGCCTGCGCTCTCATTCGTCGCGATTCCGGGCCTGATTGGCCCGCTGATCGGGCCGACGCTCGGCGGCTGGCTCGTGCAGATCGCATCGTGGCACTGGATCTTCCTCATCAACGTGCCGGTGGGCATCGTCGGCTGCATCGCGACGTTCATCTTCATGCCCGACAGCCGCAATCCCAACACGGCCCCATTCGACATGCGCGGCTACCTGATGCTCGTCACGTCGATGGTGACGATCACGTTCGCGCTCGACGGCCGCACCGAACTCGGCATCCAGCACGCCACCGTGCTCGTGTTGCTGATCCTCTCGCTCGCCGCGTTCGTCGCCTACGGCCTGCACGCGGCGCGCACGCCCCGCCCGATCTTTTCGCTCGAACTGTTCAAGATCGACACGTTCAGCGTGGGCCTGCTCGGCAACCTGTTCGCGCGGATCGGCAGCGGCGCCATGCCGTATCTGATTCCGCTCTTGCTGCAGGTGGCGCTCGGGTACACGCCGTTCCAGGCGGGCCTCATGATGCTGCCCACGGCAGCCGCGGGCATGTTCTCGAAGCGGCTCATCACGCGCCTCATCATGCGCTACGGCTACCGGCGCGTGCTCGTGACGAACACGGTGCTCGTGGGTCTCGCGATGGCGAGCTTCGCGCTCTCGACGCCCAACGAGCCGCTGTGGCTACGCATCGTGCAACTGGCGCTCTTCGGCGCGGTGAACTCGATGCAGTTCACCGCGATGAACACGCTCACGCTGAAGGATCTCGGCACGGGCGGCGCGAGCAGCGGCAACAGCCTGTTCTCGCTCGTGCAGATGCTTTCGATGAGCCTCGGCGTGACCGTCGCGGGCGCGCTGCTCACCACGTTCACGGGGCTCATCGGCCACCACACGGGCTCGAGCGTGATCCCCGCCTTCCACGCGACGTTCATCTGCGTGGGCATCATCACGGCAGGCACGTCGTGGATCTTCGGGCAGCTTTCGCCCGATCTGCGCCATACCGCGAAGAAAACCGACCCTTCCGAGCGCACGTAACCGCGCCGCACCGCGGCAGTGCACACCGCCACCGCGCGGTGCGCGCCCGCTCGCCGGATGCACCGCGAGCGCCGGGTGCGCCGGACGTCACACGCTGCATGCGCAGCGAAACGCGACCGCGCGCTGTGTTCCCGGGCTCGCATACTTTTTGCTGACCTATCCTGTAAACTTGTCGCTCAGGCGCGGCATCTGCCACGCGCGCATCCATCGAAATGACGAGCATGATCGAACTCGATCCTCCCGGCTTCCAGTCGCGCCCCGTCGCCGGCGAGCAGGGCGCCCGGCGCACCGTGCTGTACGGCAGCTACACCATCTTCAGCGTATTCCAGCCGGTGTTTTCGGTCGCGCACCGCCGCGCGATCGGCTACCACGCGTCGCTACGCGCGCACGACGAGCACGGCCAGCAGGTTCCCTCACAGGAAGTCTTCACGCAGGCGGCGCGCCGCGGCGATCTGCTGGAACTCGGCCGCCTCGCCGAATCGCTGCACCTCGGCAACTTCAACGCCTTCGATTCGCATGACGAATGGCTCTTCCTGAGCCTGCATCCGGCCGCGCTCATGGACACGAGCTACGGCGACGCGCTGCTCGCCGGCATCAAGGCGCTCGGGCTGCAGCCGCAGCGCGTCGTGCTCGAAGTGTCGGAACAGGCAGGCGGCGAAAATCTGCGCTTCGCGGAAATCATCGACGGGCTGCGCAAAAGCGGCTTCGTGATCGCACTGGACGGCTTCGGCGCGAAACATTCGAACATCGACCGCGTGTGGCAACTGCGCCCCGATATCGTCACGCTCGACCGCAGCCTGCTCGCGCAGGCAAGCCGCCACGCGCATATCGAACGCGTGCTGCCGGGGCTCGTCTCGATGCTGCACGAGTCCGGGCAGCTCGTGCTGGTGGGCGGTCTTGCGACCGAACGCGACGCGCTCATCGCGCTGGAGAGCAACGCCGATTTCGTGCAGGGCACCTACTTCGCGCGGCCCGACGTCGAGCCGGTGCTGCCCGCCATGGCGGCCAAGCTGATGGACGATCTCTCGGCGCGCCTGCGCGGGTGCATCAGCGCGCGCGAGCGCATGCAGTCGACCCGGCTCGCGCCGTACATGGGTGCGCTCGAAACCGCGGGCGCACGGCTCGGCGAGGGCGTGCCCATGGCCGAAGCCACGCAGCCGCTGCTCGGCCTGCACGAGACGGCGCGCTGCTTCCTGCTCGACGCGTCGGGCCGCCAGATCGGCGACAACGTGCTGCCCGTCGCGCGCACGACGCAGCGCGCAAAGCGCTTTCGCCCGCTCCTGCATTCGGAGGGCGCAAGCTGGGAACGCAGGCCGTATTTCATCGGTGCAATGCGCACGCCGGGCCGCGTTCACGTCACGCCGCCCTATCTGTCGATCAACGAGGCGCACCTGTGCGTGACCGCATCGATCGCCGCGCAAACGCCGCACGGTTTGCAGGTGCTGTGCGTCGACATCAACTGGGAAGTGGCCGCGTATCGCCGTGAGGAAACCGGCGCGGCAGGCAGCAAATAGAGGCAAGGCAGCACGCAGGGGCGAGACCGCACTCCCCCGCGTTCGCGCGGCGCGCAAGGCGCACCGCACCGTGCATGCAGCGTCAGCCGAGCCGCACGGCCAGCCACGTCGAGAGCACGCCCTTGTACTCGGCCACGAGCAGCTTGCGCTCTTTGGGCTTCGCCGCCGCGTAGAGCGGATTGAGGCTCTTGATGACCTCCAGCATCACTTCGGCAATGCGAAACGCCTCATCGGCGCCGAGCGCTGCGTTGTAGCGCCTGAAGAGCGCGGCGAAGCGCTCGCGCAGCCGGTTGCGCGTGGCGGCGTCGCGGCGGAACCCGAGCGGCACCGAAAGCAGCGGCAGATACGCCGGATAATCCGCCATCAATTCGACCATCAGATCGAACAGCCGCCCGGCCAGTCCCGCGAGCGGCAGCGCGGCATCGTCGGCTTCGATCAGCGCGCTCCAGCGCGCGTCGATCTCGTCGCCATAGCGCTTGCGCAGCGCGAACGCGACTGCCTCCTTATTCGGAAAGTACTGATACGCCGCGCCGATCGACACGCCGGCCTGCTGGGCGATCTGCGTCATCGTCGCGCCGTCGAAGCCGTGCTCGGCGATGGCATCGCCCGCCGCCGCCAGCAGCGCCTCGACCGTGCGCGCCGCGCGCTCCTGTCGCGGCACGCGTCGCGAAGCGGCCGGATCGTCTTCCGCGGCCCGCGCCATACCTGAACCCTCCCTCACGTTCCGTACGATAATGTGAGTTCATCCTCACATATTGGCGATCCATGACGCAAGCCCTTTCCCTCGACCCGCGCACCACGGCGCTCGTGATGATCGATCTGCAGCACGGCATCGTGGGCCGTCCGATCGCACCGCACAGCGGCACAGAAGTCGTCGCGCGCGCGAAGCAACTGGCCGACACGATGCGCGCGAAAGGCGCGGCAATCGTGTGGGTGCGCGTACTGCTCAACGAACTGCACCTGCCGTCGGCCGATGCGCCCTCGCGCGCGCCCGACGCGCCGCCCGCACCGGCCGAAGCATCCGAACTCGTGCCCGAAACCGGCCTGCAGCCGGGCGACGTGATCGTCTCGAAGCGCCAGTGGGGAGCGTTCTACGGCACCGACCTCGAATTGCAACTGCGCCGCCGCGGGATCAAGACGATCGTGCTCGGCGGCATCGCGACGAACTTCGGTGTCGAATCGACGGCCCGCGCGGCATTCGACCAGGGCTTCGGCCTTGTGTTCGTCGAGGACGCCACGTCGAGCCTGAACGAGGAAATGCATCACCTCACCTTCAGCAAGCTGTTCCCGCACATGGGTCACGTCCGTTCGACGCAGCAGGTGATCGACGCGCTGGCGTAAGCACTCGCATACGTTGCAGGCATAAAAAAACCCTCGACCTGAAAAATCGAGGGTTTTTTGCTGGCGCGCCGCGCGATGCGGCGCATTCGCGGCTGGCGCTGTCGCTCAGGCGAAATTCTTCGAGGCGAAGTCCCAGTTCACGATGTTCCAGTACGCTTCGACGAACTTCGGACGTGCGTTGCGGTAGTCGATGTAATACGCGTGTTCCCAGACGTCGATCGTGACGAGCGGCTTCGCGTCGGTGGTGAGCGGCGTGGCGGCGTTGCTGGTCGAGACGATGTCGAGCGAGCCGTCCGCCTTCTTCACGAGCCACGTCCAGCCCGAACCGAAGTTGCCGACTGCGGCCTTCGAGAACGCTTCCTTGAACGCGTCGAACGAACCCCACTTCGCGTTGATCGCGTCGCCGAGCGCACCGGCCGGCGCGCCGCCGCCCTGCGGCGACAGGCTGTTCCAGAAGAACGTGTGATTCCAGATCTGGGCTGCGTTGTTGAACACGCCACCCGACGACTTCTTGATGATCTCTTCGAGCGAGAGCTTTTCGAACTCGGTGCCCGGGATCAGGTTGTTCAGGTTGGTGACGTAAGCCTGGTGATGCTTGCCGTAGTGGAACTCGAGCGTTTCTTCCGACATGTGCGGAACAAGAGCGTTTTTCGCGAACGGCAGCTGCGGGAGCGTAAATGACATGATGCGGTTCCTTCGTCGTGTTATGGGGAGTTCTGCGGGATAACCGGCATGGAGCCTCAGATTGTAGTTGACTTGAATCAACCCCACAAACCAGAGGGCTTTATCAAGAATATCGTATGTGCTTGGGTTTCGCGCTGTGCTTGACCGATGGCGTGAGACGGCATGCGAAGCGCACATTTCGTGCGCATCTCGTGAGACGGCATGCGAAGCGCACATTTCGTGCGCATCTCGATACGCATCGGACGACACGCGATAGACGAACGGACGCCATGCCGAATCGCGCAAGTGCAGCTAGCACAGCAAACCGCGCGCCCGCAGCGGCCAATGATGCGCCAGTGCGTCAGAAGCTATCGGCAAGGCGCGGCTGAACGTCGGCAAGCGCCACGTCGGCACTGCCCTGCGCGAGATGCACGGTCAGCCGTTTGCCGGGCTTGAGCGCCGAAGGCGAGCGCACGGCGGCGCCGCTTTGCGCGTCGAGCAGCGCCGCGTAGCCGCGCTCCAGCGTACGCTGCGGACTGAGCACTTCGAGCCGCGCCGTCAATTCCGAAACGCGCGCCGCCTCGCGTTCGCGCCGCCGTGCGAACGCGGCGTCGAGCCGACGGCCAAGCGTCTCGACATGGACCGCCTGCGACGCAGCGTCGGGCCGCACGCGCTGCCAGCGCATCTGCAGGACGTTGAAACGCGCGCGGGCATCGGCCGTTGCGCGCGAGCCCGCCGAGGCGAGCCGGATCGCCAGTTGCCGCAGATGCGCGCGCTGCTGCTCAAGCCGCTGTGCGGGCGAAACAAGACGCCGTGCGAGCCAGTCGAGTTGCTGCGCGCGCCGCTCCATCTGCCGGCCAAAGCCGCGTGCAAGCAGCGCATGGCGCTGATCGAGCTCGCGCAGCAGCAGCGCGCGCTGGGGACTCACGAGTTCGGCGGCGCCTGTCGGCGTCGGCGCGCGCATATCGGCGGCGAAATCGGCGATGGTGAAGTCGGTTTCATGGCCCACGCCGCTCACCACAGGAATCGCGCTCGCCGCAATCGCACGCGCGAGTGCCTCGTCGTTGAACGACCAGAGATCCTCGATCGAGCCCCCGCCGCGGCACAGCACCAGCACATCCACTTCGGCGCGCGCGTTCGCGATTTCGAGCATCGCCGTGAGCTTCTCGGCCGACCCCGCGCCCTGCACGGGCGCCGGATAGACGATCACCGGCACGTGCGGCGCACGGCGGCAGAGCGTGGTGAGCACGTCGCGCAACGCGGCGGCCTGCATCGACGTGATCACGCCGATGGCGCGCGGGTGCGTCGGCAGCGCGCGCTTGCGCGCGGCGTCGAAGAGCCCTTCGGCCTCCAGTTGCGCCTTCAGGCGCAGGAACGCTTCGTAAAGCCGCCCCTGCCCGGTGCGCCGGATCGCCTCGACGTTCAGCTGCAGCTCGCCACGCGGCTCGTACATCGTGACGAGCGCGCGCACCTCGATACGGTCGCCTTCGCGCGGCGTGAACTCGGCGTACTGGGCGCGTCCGCGAAACATCACGCAGCGGATCTGCGCCTGGGCATCCTTGATCGAGAAATACCAGTGGCCACTCGCGGCGCGCGTGAAATTCGACACCTCGCCCGAAATCCACGCGAGCGGAAACGATCGCTCGAGCATCGAAGCAATCGCGCGGTTGAGCGCCGAAACCGGCACGACAGCGTCGCCGCCCGAAGCGAAGGGAGAAGCGGAAAATCGATCGGAATTCATGGGGGAGTGTGCGAAAAATCAGGCCGGACAGACGATAGACCGATCGGCACGGCTACGTCCAGCACGAACTGCTAAAGGCGCCAGGCACGGTGAAGTTTCCACATGATTTCAATCAGGTGTACGGCACGTAAACGCAGCCGGGGAGACGCCGCAATTACGCCGTATGAGCTTGATTTTATGTGGCTTTTTATCAAAACAACCGAGCTGGCCGCCGATCAAACGCAGCACGAATGGGCCTTCCAGCCCGTCAGACCGGGGTTTGTCCACAAAGTTATCCACAGGTGGCCACGAGCCTGGTCGCGAGCCTGGCCCTGGCCTTGAAAGTGGCGAACCGCACCGGCGAGGCAGGCAGCTTGCCGCATGGCGGGCACACGCGCTAGAGTCCCGGGTTCACAGTGGCCTCGCGGCCACTGCGGGCCAGGTGGCGCGGCGGCACGTCGAACGTCGCGTTGTGCGTCGCTGCGCGCCTTGTCCGACCCAATTGTTCACGCTCCGGAGAACCGCCCGATGCCAGTCTCGTCCGTCCTGCTTTCACGCGCGACGCCCGCACACGGACGCGCACGCGCGCACCGGTCGCGCCGGTTCCTGGCCCGATGAGCGGCCTCGCTTCGCGCATCGAGAGCCGGCTGACACGCGAGTGGCAGCGGCGTGGCCCGCTCGCGTGGGCGCTCACGCCGCTTGCGGCCGTGTTCGCCGCGATCAGCGGCGCGCGCCGCGCCGCTTACGCGCTCGGCTGGCTCAAGACCGTGCACGTCGGCGTGCCCGTCGTCGTGGTCGGCAACGTGACCGTGGGTGGCACCGGCAAGACGCCGACCGTGATCGCGCTCGTCGACGCGCTGCGCGCCGCCGGCTTCACGCCGGGCGTCATCTCGCGCGGCTACGGCGCGAAAATCGAACGGCCGACGCCCGTCACGTCGGCCACGCCTGCGCGCGTCGCGGGCGACGAACCCCTTCTGATCGCCCGCCGCACCGGCGCGCCGGTGTGGGTTTCGCCCGATCGCGTCGCCGCCGCGCAGGCGTTGCGCGCCGCGCACCGCGACGTCGACGTAATCATCAGCGACGACGGCCTCCAGCACTACCGTCTTGAGCGCGACGTCGAACTCGTCGTGTTCGACCACCGGCTGGGCGGCAACGGCTTCCTGCTGCCCGCCGGGCCGCTGCGCGAGACGCTCTCGCGCAGCCGCGACGCAACGCTCATCAACAATCCGTTCGAGCGTGCGCTGCCGCCCTGGCCCAATACGTTCGCGCTGAAGCTCGAACCCGGCGAAGCGTGGCATCTGTCCAGTCCCGCGCTGCACCGTCCGCTCGCGCAGTTCGCGAGCGCGCCGGACCAACAACCCGCCCAACCCGCCCAACCCGCCCAGCGCATTGTGGCGGCGGCCGGCATCGGCTCGCCCGAGCGCTTTTTCGCGACGCTGCGCGGCGCGGGGCTCGCCCCGCAAACCATGCCGCTGCCCGATCACTACGCATTCGCGACCAATCCGTTCACCGATGTCAAGGCCGACGCGATCCTGGTCACCGAAAAGGATGCAGTAAAATTGTCGGCCTGGAACGATGCGCGCATCTGGGTCGTCCCGGTTGTTGCCGCGCTCGATCATCGTCTTATTACCCTGGTTGTGGAGAAACTACGTGGACGCCCGTCTGCTTGAAATCCTGGTCTGCCCGATCTGCAAGGGCCCGCTCACCTACGACCGCGCAGCGCAGGAGCTGATCTGCAACGCCGACAAGCTCGCCTTCCCGATCCGCGACGGCATTCCCGTGATGCTCGTCGACGAGGCGCGCCAGACGGTCGAGGGCACGCCGGTCGATCCGGCCGGTCCTGGCGCCGCCTGAGATCCCGCGGCGCGCTGCGCGTTTCGCGCAAAGCACGCCCGATCTGAAGTCTTGCCCGTGCGCGCCGCCTGCGGCGCGTTTTCGTTTTCCGCCCTCCCCGAACTGGCCATGACCGTACCCGTGCAACCTTTCATCGCTGTTGTCCCGGCGCGTCTCGCGTCGACGCGGCTGCCGAACAAGCCGCTCGCCGACATCGGCGGCAAGCCGATGGTGGTGCGCGTGGCCGAGCGCGCGAAGGCCTCCGGCGCGCAGCAGGTGCTGATCGCCTCCGACGCCCAGAGCGTGCTCGACGCCGCACGCGATCACGGCTTCGAAGCCGTACTCACGCGCGCGGACCATCCGTCGGGCACCGACCGCCTCGCGGAAGTCGCAACGCAGTACGGTTGGAGCGATGACACGATCGTCGTCAACGTGCAGGGCGACGAGCCGCTGATCGATCCGGCACTCATATGCGACGTTGCGTCGCACCTCGCCGCGCACCCCGAATGCGCGATTGCGACGGCAGCGCATCCGATCACGGCCCCGGAGGAGATTTTCAGCCCGAATGTGGTGAAGGTCGTGTTCGATGCACGCGGCGTGGCGCTCTACTTCTCGCGCGCGCCCATTCCCTGGGCCCGCGACGCGTGGCAGCCGCACTGGTCGCCCGCTCGTCTCGATCTGGCCGCCATGCCCGCGCCGGGCGCGACCGTCTACCGCCACATCGGCCTGTACGCGTATCGCGCGAAATTCCTGCGCAGCTATCCGGCACTCGAACACTCGCCCATCGAGCAAGTCGAAGCGCTCGAGCAACTGCGCGCAATGTGGCATGGCGAGCGCATCGCCGTGCTCGTAACGGCCGAGGCGCCGGCGCCCGGCGTCGATACGCCAGCGGATCTCGCACGCGTGCAGGCGCTATACCGACCTTAATTCCGGCCGTAGGGCCAATATCCCGTGGCATAATCAATCGTTCGTGCGCGCCGTCAACGCCTTTGTGCGCCGGGGTTTTCCCTCGGGGTTTTCCCCTCGCTCACCGATCTCGCCCTGCTGCGCCGTCCGCGCCAAAAACCGCGGATGCTGCCGCGCAGGATGTGCCCGCAACCCGCTGGCACGGTCGAAAGCGGCATGCGCGCGAACGGGAAGGAGACACACGACCGCCGCCGATGCTGCCCACATGGGGCACGCCGCGCCGCAAGAATTCACATAGCTTTGGAGATTGTTGATATGCGTTTGATCCTGTTGGGCGCCCCGGGCGCGGGCAAGGGAACCCAGGCAAACTTCATCAAGGAGAAGTTCGGCATCCCGCAAATCTCGACCGGCGACATGCTGCGCGCGGCCGTGAAAGCCGGCACACCGCTCGGCATCGAAGCCAAGCGCTTCATGGATGCGGGCGAACTCGTGACTGACGAGCTGATCATCAACCTCGTGAAGGAACGCCTTCAGCAACCCGATTGCGCGAACGGCTACCTGTTCGACGGTTTCCCGCGCACGCTGCCGCAAGCCGAAGCCATGAAGCAGGCCGGCGTGCCGATCGACTACGTGCTTGAGATCGACGTGCCGTTCGACGAGATCATCACGCGCATGAGCGGACGCCGCATGCACCCGGCGTCCGGCCGCACGTACCACGTCAAGTTCAATCCGCCGAAAGAACCGATGAAGGACGACGTGACCGGCGAGGCGCTCGTCCAGCGCGACGACGACCAGGAAGAGACCGTGCGCAAGCGTCTCGACGTGTACGTCGCGCAGACCAAGCCGCTCATCGCCTACTACAGCGACTGGGCGGAGCGCGGCGAGGAAAACGGGCTGAAGGCGCCGCAGTACCGGGCCATCTCGGGCCTTGGCGGCGTCGACGAAATTCGCGCCCGCGTGTTCGACGTGCTCAAGTAAGCCACTCGACGCCGGCCAGCCGGGGAAGACCGGCGTGGCCGGCTCCCCCAGTCATGCTTTAGCCGGCCGTGCTCGGATCTTGCTGGTTTGCCTGCGGGCCGGCTGGCGTCGCGCCACAAGTGCGACGCCGGGCGGCCCGTTTTTCATGCGTGCCGCCTGCATCACACCCATCACAAATGGAGAAGAGACATGCAGATCCGCGACAACGTATTCCTCATCACCGGCGGTGCGTCGGGCCTCGGTGCCGCGACGGCGCGCCTGATTGCGGCCGAAGGCGGCAAGCCCGTCATCGCCGACCTCAATGAAGACGCAGGCGTTGCGCTCGCGAAAGAACTGGGCGGCGTGTTCGTGAAGTGCAACGTCGCGGGCGAAGAAGACGGCGCCCGCGCCGTGGCGGCGGCAACGGCGCTCGGCACGCTGCGCGGCCTCGTCAACTGCGCGGGCATCGCCCCCGCGGTGAAGACGGTCGGCAAGGACGGCCCGCACCCGCTCGACGTGTTCGCGAAGACCATTTCGGTCAATCTGATCGGCACGTTCAACATGATCCGTCTCGCGGCTGCCGCGATTACGCAGACCGCGCCCGCGGAAGGCGGCGAGCGTGGCGTGATCGTCAATACGGCGTCGGTCGCCGCCTACGACGGTCAGATCGGCCAGGCGGCCTATGCGGCTTCGAAGGGCGGTATCGTCGGCATGACGCTGCCGGTTGCGCGCGACCTCTCGCGCAGCGGCATCCGCGTGATGACCATCGCGCCCGGTATCTTCGAAACGCCGATGCTGCTCGGCATGCCCAAGGAAGTGCAGGACGCGCTCGGCGCAATGGTGCCGTTCCCGTCGCGCCTCGGCAAACCGGCCGAGTACGCGATGCTCGTCAAGCAGATCTTCGAGAATCCGATGCTCAACGGCGAAGTGATCCGGCTCGACGGCGCGATCCGCATGCAGCCGAAGTGATTCCGCACCGCGCCTGCCGTGAATGAAAATAAACCGCGACATGTCGCGGTTTATTTATCGGCGCGCGGTCATGCGCGAAGTCGCGTTCAGTTCTGTTCGCTCAGTCCTGTTCGTTGTTGAGCACGCGCTGACGTAAATCCTGCAACTGCGATTCGACGACCATCGCGTCGTCGGCGTCGGGACGCTCGTCGAGATAGTGCTCGAGATCCTCGAGCGCCGGGCGCAGGTAGTCGAGCCGCGAATACGCGAAGCCGCGGTCGCGCACTTCCTCGATGTCGTGCGGCAGCAGGATCACGAGCCGCTGCTGGATCGCGAGCAGGCGCTGCCAGCGTTCCGTCTGCAGATAGATCGATTTCAGGTTGCGCAGCATGCGCGCGACGATCTCGCGGCGCGTCGCCGGTTCGAGCAGCATGCGCAGCGCCCGTGCGACCGAATCGCCCGCCTTCGCCACGAACGGCTCCAGCAATTCGACCATGTCCGACTCCGACAACGTGTGCCCCGTCGTGGGGTCGAGCATCGCATCGCCTTCGGGCAGCGACGCCCGCAGCAGGAAATGCCCCGGAAATGCCACGCCCTGCACCGGCAGATCCAGTTGCTGGGCGATCTCCAGATACAGCACCGCGAGCGAAATGGGAATGCCGCGCCGGCGCGTGAGCACGGCGTTCAGATGGCTGTTGTCGGGATCGTAATAGTCGTTGAGGTTGGCGGCGAAGCCGAACTCGCGGAAGAAGCACTGGTTCAGGATCGAGATCTGCTCGCGAACGCCCGCGCCTTCGGGCAGGCGGCGGCGCACGCGCATGGCGAGTTCGTCGATTTCGGCGAGCGTGCCTTGCATGTCGAGATCGGGGTACGCGTCCTGCGCGATCGACAGCGCCGCTTCGGTGAGCGGCAGGCTGTCGTCATCGGCGACGAGCGCGCTGAAATAATCGAGAACCCGCGTGCTGATCGTGGTCACTTCGCCCGCCTCTTGAAGTACGCGTACTTGAAGCCCATGAGCCAAAGCATACCGAAATATAGCGCGGCGAACAGCACAAGGCAGGCGCCGAGCAGCGCGATGCGCGCGAGCGGCGCGTGGCGCAGGCCGATCCAGTCGTAGGCGTTCGCGCTCCAGTGCATCGCACCCGCCAGCACGAGGCATGCCCCGAGCAACTGCACGAAGAACTTCGCCCAGCCCGACGACGGCGTGTAGATGCCGCGCCGGCGCAGGCCGATGAAGAGCAGGAGCGCGTTGATGCACGCGCCGAGCCCGACCGACAGCGTCAGGCCCGCGTGCGACAGGATCGGCACGAAGATGTAGTTGCTGATCTGCGTGGCGACCAGCACGCCCACGCCGATCTTCACGGGCGTCTTGATGTCCTGGCGCGCATAGAAGCCGGGCGCGAGGATCTTGATGAGAATGAGGCCGATCAGGCCCACGCCGTACGCGGAAAGCGCGCGCCCCACCATGACGACCGAACGCGCGTCGAACTTGCCGTAGTGGAAGAGCGTCGCGGTGAGCGGCTCGGCGAAGAAAAAGAGCGCAATCGCCGAAGGTGCGGCGAGCAGGAAGGTCACGCGCAAGCCCCAGTCGAGCAGTGCGGAATATTCGTGCGTATCGGCGTCGACGTGCGCCTTCGAGAGACTCGGCAGCAGGATCGTGCCGAGCGCGACGCCGAGCAGCGCGGTCGGGAACTCCATGAGCCGGTCGGCGAAGTTGATCCACGAAACCGCGCCCGGGCCAAGGCGCGACGCGATGTTGGTGTTGATGATGAGACTGATCTGCGCGACCGAGACGGCGAACATCGCGGGCACCATCTTCGCGAGCACGCGCTTCACGCCGCGGTGCGCGAGCGCCTTGAGCGGGTTCCAGCCGATGCGCGGCGTCATGTCGATGCGCTTGAGGCCCGGCAACTGCACGAAGAACTGCAGCACGCCACCGGCGATCACGGCCCACGCGAGCGCATACACCGGCTGCTTCAGGTGCGGCGCGACGACCACGGCCGCGAAGATGAACGCGACGTTGAGCAGGACCGGCGCGAACGCGGGCAGCGAGAACTGCTTGTACGTATTGAGCACGCCGGCCGCGAGCGACGTCAGCGAAATGAACACGATGTACGGAAACATGATGCGCGTCATCGCGACCGCAAGCGTGAACGCATGACCGTCGGTCTTGAGCCCGCCCGCGACGACCGTCACGACGAACGATGCGCCGAAAATGCCTAACACGGACAGAATGGCGAGCGCCCAGGCGAGTACCGTCGACATGGCGTCGACGAGATCTCGGGTCGCGTCATGGCCCTTCTGGTTCTTGAACTCGGCGAGGATCGGCACAAAGGCCTGCGAAAACGCGCCTTCCGCCGAAATCCGGCGCAGCAGATTGGGGATGCGGAACGCGACGTAGAAGGCGTCGGTGAACTGGCTCGCGCCAAAAGCGCGTGCAATCAGCGTTTCGCGCGCCAGGCCGGTCACGCGCGACAGCAGCGTGAAGCCGCTGACCGTCAACAGGGCTCGGAATAGATTCATGGGGCGCTCATTATACGGGTGCCACGCGGTGCGCCGTCGAAGCGCATCGGCTACATTGACCGCATCGGCTGCATAGGCCGCTTCAGCCGCGTCAGCCCGCCAGTGTCTCGCGTCTTACCGCCAACGCGCGCAGCGGTTGCCACGCCCCTGATTTTGTTGCTATAATTCGCAGTTTCGAAGCTCACATGCCTTCGGAATATTAAAATTCGTCTTTTGCTTTGGCGTCTTTTTCGCGTGGTTCGAGTGAATCGTGAATCAATCACTCGCAACCAAATCGTGCGGGCGCCCTCAGCACCAAGGCAGTCGCTGCGCCAGTGGATAATCGAACGGTAGAACGGTGCCCAAGGTACCCAAACCGGAAAAAAACACCAGGCGCACCCGGCCAAACACGTTTTGCGCTTTCGGACAAACACTTTGCCGGAAGTTCGGATCAAGGCAAGCAGCGCCACCCAGCCTGACTGATTGTCAGCGGGCCGGCACTGGAAACAGGAACAGGACAAGGAACCGTAATGGCTAACTCCGCACAAGCACGCAAGCGCGCCCGTCAGGCCGCGAAGGCAAACTCGCATAACTCTGCGCTGCGCTCGAAGTTCCGCACCGCTATCAAGGCTGTTCGCAAGGCTATCGACGCTGGCGACAAGGCTGCGGCCGCTGAAATCTTCAAGGCATCGGCAAAGACGCTCGACATCATCGCCGACAAGAAAATCGTTCACAAGAACAAGGCTGCTCGCCAGAAAAGCCGCCTGTCCGCCGCCCTCAAGGCGATGCAGGCCAGCGCGCAGTAAATCCCGGCTAGCCCGCTTCGGCGGGCTGCCTCCTGTTTCCGCTGCGCTTCATGAAAACCCGCTTCGGCGGGTTTTTTTGTACGTGGCGGAACGGCGCTCAACCAGGCGTCAGACGGCACCCGCGAACAACACCCGGCGAGCAGGCGCAAAAAAACCCGCCTCGGCGGGTTATTTTTTGAGGGGTTGCGCGAGCGCCTTATGTGCTCAGGGCGGTGCTCACGGTGGTGGTCACAGCGGCGCTCAGCGGCTTGCGCCCTTCTGCGTCGCGTGGTCGAGCGGGAGTTCGCACGCTTCGGTCACGACGAGGTCGTTGTCTTTCGCGAAATTCAGGACGAAGTTGAATGCCATCGGCTCGATGTCCTTCAAGCGCGAATCGAGCACCACACACTTGAGATCGCCGATCATCGTCGGCCGGACATACAGCGAGTACCCCAGGTAGGCATTCGGTCCCCGCGCGTTCATCGCAGCCTTGGGCCCGAAGCTGGACATCACGCCGGCCAGGCGCTCCGACCAGTCGCTGGGGCGAAATTTCTTCCCCTTCGAAGTGATGCCTTGAATGAAGTATTCGGTTGAGGCTTCGTCGGCCATTTACGGTACCTGTGTGACTGCACGCTGTGCTGCAGCACGAAACATCGGCGCGCTCGCGCCACCCGCGCGTTGCCGCCGGGTTACGGGCCGCAGGCCAAAAGCCTTGCGACCTCGCGCGCGAATACAGTCCGATGGACAGGGCGCGGCCGTCCGCACACTGGTACCCGCTCCGCGCCGCATCGAGATCGTCGAACTTGCGGCGCACAGCCACCAGCGTATAAGCCGCTGCCGCGAGCCGCCCGAGATGCCTGGCGATATAACCGCTGAAATGCGTGCGCTGTTATGCCAGCGCTGTTATGCCAGGATACCCGCCGGGCTCGCTGTCGTGCCTGAGGGAAAACCCCGCGATTATAGCCTACCCAGGGGTATTCCGCACTGTACACAGGGTGCGCGATAGCAAACTGCAGGCCGTTCTCGCGCGCTTTGCGTTTGCGCCGCAGCATCGTGAAAAGCCCGTCGAAAACAGGTGACGAAACCCACGGCAAAGCGCTCGCCACGCTGCAAGCCGCTCGTCAAACCGGACAAAATCCTTTATGCTGCATTGACTTACCACCACAACCGCAGCGGCGTCGCCGGCCCGATCGTGCAGTTCCGAGGCCGGATCCGGCGCCGTTTTCGTTTCATGACCTCCCGGACCATTCGCCATTACCTGCAGTTCAAGGATTTCTCTCTTGACGAGTATGAATATGTGCTCGAGCGTGCCCGCATTCTGAAGCGCAAATTCAAGAGCTACGAGACCTACCATCCCCTGCACGACCGTACGCTCGCGATGATCTTCGAGAAGAACTCGACGCGCACGCGCCTTTCGTTCGAAGCAGGCATCTTCCAGCTCGGCGGTCACGCCGTGTTCATGAGCACGCGCGACACGCAGCTCGGGCGCGGCGAGCCGATCGAAGACGCGGCGCAGGTGATCTCGCGCATGGTCGACATCATCATGATCCGGACGTTCGGCCAGGACATCCTGACGCGCTTCGCGCAGAATTCGCGCGTGCCGGTCATCAACGGCCTGACGAACGAATATCACCCCTGCCAGGTGCTGGCCGACATCTTCACGTACTACGAGCACCGCGGGCCGATCCGCGGCAAGACCGTCGCCTGGGTCGGCGACGCGAACAACATGCTCTATACGTGGATCGAAGCGGCGCAGATCCTCGACTTCAAGCTGCGCATCTCGACGCCGCCGGGCTATCAGCTCGATCCGGCACTCGTCGCGCCGGAAAGCACGCCGTTCTTCTCGGTATTCGACGATCCGAACGACGCCTGCGACGGCGCCGACCTCGTCACCACCGACGTCTGGACCAGCATGGGCTTCGAGGCCGAGAACGAAGTCCGCAAGAAGGCGTTCGCCGACTGGTGCGTCGACGCCGAGATGATGGCGCGCGGCAAGCCCGACGCGCTCTTCATGCACTGCCTGCCGGCACATCGCGGCGAGGAAGTGAGCGCGGAAGTCATCGACGGGCCGCAGAGCGTGGTCTGGGACGAGGCGGAAAACCGTCTGCACGTCCAGAAGGCGCTGATGGAATTTCTGATGCTCGGCCGCCTGAACCACTGATCCGGGCCCGGCGCGCCGCCCGAAAAGCACGGCGCGCTGACGGTTTGGTGTCAAAATATTGTTTTCCGCGCGTCGGGGCCGCCCGCGCGCACAGATCTCACCCGTTACGGACTCACCATGAGCGATATCAATAAAGTCGTGCTCGCCTACTCGGGCGGCCTCGATACCTCGGTCATCCTGAAGTGGCTGCAGGACAACTACGACGCAGAAGTCGTGACCTTCACCGCCGACATCGGCCAGGGCGAAGAACTTGAGCCGGCGCGCAAAAAGGCGCTGCAACTCGGCATCAAGCAAGAGAACATCTTCATCGACGACCTGCGCGAAGAGTTCGTCCGCGATTTCGTGTTCCCGATGTTCCGCGCCAACGCGCTGTATGAAGGCGAGTACCTGCTCGGCACGTCGATCGCGCGTCCGCTGATCGCCAAGCGCCAGATCGAGATCGCCCGCGCGACCGGCGCACAGGCCGTCTCGCACGGCGCAACCGGCAAGGGCAACGACCAGGTCCGCTTCGAACTCGGCTACTACGCACTCGAGCCGGGCATCAAGGTGATCGCCCCGTGGCGCGAGTGGGATCTGCTGTCGCGCGAGAAACTGCTTGCCTACGCCGAAAGCGCCGGCATTCCCATCGACATGAAGCACCGCCAGGGCGGCGCGCCCTACTCGATGGACGCCAACCTGCTGCACATCTCGTTCGAAGGCCGTCACCTCGAAGACCCGAAGGCGGAAGCCGAGGAAGACATGTGGCGCTGGACGGTTTCGCCCGAACAGGCGCCGGACGCAGCCGAATACGTCGATATCGAGTACGAACACGGCGATCCGGTCGCCATCAACGGCAAGCGCGTCACGCCGGCTGAAGCACTGACCGAACTGAACCGCCTCGGCAGCAAGCACGGCATCGGCCGTCTGGACCTCGTCGAAAACCGTTACGTCGGCATGAAGTCGCGCGGTTGCTATGAAACCCCTGGCGGCACGATCATGCTCAAGGCGCACCGCGGCATCGAGTCGATCACCCTCGACCGCGAAGTCGCCCACCTGAAGGACGACCTGCTCGCCCGCTACGCCTCGCTGATTTACAACGGCTACTGGTGGAGCCCGGAGCGCCGTGCAATCCAGGTGCTGATCGACCACACGCAGCAGAACGTCAACGGCTGGGTGCGCGTGAAGCTGTACAAGGGCGGCGTCTCGGTCGTTTCGCGCGACTCGAAGGACACGCTGTTCGACAAGACCATCGCGACCTTCGACGACGACCACGGCGCCTACAACCAGGCCGACGCCGGCGGGTTCATCAAGCTCAACGCGCTGCGTATGCGTATCGCTGAAAACGCGCGTCGCCAGCGCGGCAAATAAGCGGCAAATAAGCGGCAAATAAGCGGCAAATAAGCGGCAAATAAGCAGATTCAAGCACGCAGGCAGTCGCAAAGCCGGGACGATGTCCCGGCTTTTTCAATTCCGCCGACGCAGTGCAGTACGCGGCTCAGACCGTCTCCCCGAGCCGCCGCGCGAGCGACTTGAGCAGCGGCGCGACGCGCTCGCGAAACACGTCGGGTCCCATCGACGATGCCGGTCCGCTGCAGCTCAGCACGAGCCAGCGGCGCTCGCGCGGTTCGCGAAACGGCACCGCCACGGCGTTCACATCGTCGTGCCAGTCGCGAAACGAATAACAGCACCCTTCCTGCGCGAATATCGCGATCTCGCGCTGCGCCGCCGCGACCAGTGCCGGACCTTCATCGCCCGCCGCCTTCTCCAGGTCGGCCAGCAGCGCCGCGCGCGCATCGTGCGGCAGCACCGCCAGATAGGCGCGCCCCATCGAACTCGTGAGCATCGACAGCCTTGAACCCGATGCGAGACCGAGCGTCAGCGCCGTTTCGCTACGAATCGTCTCCAGATAAACCATGTCGAGCCCATCGCGACAGCCGAGCGATACGGCCGCCCCCACCTCGCGGGCAAACGCCCGTAGATGCGGCCGCGCGAGTTCGAGGATGTCGGTGCCCGACAGCATCGTGAAACCCAGCGAGAGCACACCCGCGTCGAGCGCATATTTGCCGAGCGCCTCGTCGAAGCGCAGGTAGCCAAGCACGCTCAGCGTGTAGGCGAGCCGGTTCACGGTCGCCTTGGGCAAGCCCGTGCGTTCGACGAAATCGCGGTTGCCGAGCAGCGTCTCGCCGGGGCGGAACGCGCGCAGCAGTTCAAGACCCCGTGCGAGTGCGACGACGAACTTGCGTTCGTCGATCGTTGCATCGGGCTGCGAGGCATGTAACGGAAATCCGGATGCAGACATAAGCAGGCAAGTGGTACACTGGATCAAATTGCAAAACATTGTTCCGCACAGCGGAACTCCTGTCAAGTACCTGATCCCCTATCCGAGGAGACACACCATGGCCGAGCACGCCCATTTTCATTGGGACGATCCGCTGCTGCTGAACCAGCAACTCACCGACGACGAACGCATGGTGCGTGACGCCGCTGCCGCATACGCGCAGGACAAGCTCGCACCGCGCGTACTCGAAGCGTTCCGCCATGAAAAGACCGACGCGTCGATCTTCCGCGAAATGGGCGAACTGGGCCTGCTCGGCCCGACGATTCCCGAGCAGTACGGCGGCCCCGGCCTCAACTACGTGAGCTACGGCTTGATCGCGCGCGAAGTGGAGCGCGTGGACTCAGGCTACCGCTCGATGATGTCGGTACAGTCGTCGCTCGTGATGGTGCCGATCTACGAATTCGGCTCGGACGCGCAAAAAGAGAAGTATCTGCCGAAGCTCGCGAGCGGCGAATGGATCGGCTGCTTCGGCCTGACCGAGCCGAACCATGGCTCTGATCCGGGCAGCATGGTCACGCGCGCGAGGAAGGTCAGCGGCGGCTATTCGCTCTCGGGCGCGAAGATGTG
Organism: Paraburkholderia denitrificans; assembly: GCF_042655705.1. NCBI lineage: Bacteria > Pseudomonadati > Pseudomonadota > Betaproteobacteria > Burkholderiales > Burkholderiaceae > Paraburkholderia > Paraburkholderia denitrificans. The sequence goes on from NZ_JBHSMP010000010.1 coordinate 61,012, forward strand.
GATCACGAATTCGCCGATCGCAGACGTGTTCGTTGTCTGGGCGAAGCTCGAAGAGAACGGCCAGGACGATATCCGCGGTTTCATCCTCGAGAAGGGCTGGAAGGGTCTGTCGGCGCCGGCGATCCACGGCAAGGTCGGGCTGCGCGCGTCGATCACGGGCGAAATCGTGCTCGACGAAGTGTTCGTCCCGGAAGAGAACATCATGCCGGGCGTGAAGGGTCTGCGCGGCCCGTTCACGTGCCTGAACTCGGCGCGCTACGGCATCGCCTGGGGCGCGCTCGGCGCGGCGGAAGCGTGCTGGCACACGGCGCGCCAGTATGTGCTGGACCGCAAGCAGTTCGGCCGCCCGCTCGCCGCCAATCAGCTGATCCAGAAAAAGCTGGCCGATATGCAGACGGAAATCACGCTCGGCCTGCAAGGCTGTCTGCGCCTTGGCCGCATGAAGGACGAAGGCACGGCCGCCGTCGAAATCACCTCGATCATGAAGCGCAACTCGTGCGGCAAGTCGCTCGACGTCGCGCGGCTCGCGCGCGACATGCTGGGCGGCAACGGCATCTCCGATGAATTCGGCGTTGCGCGTCACCTCGTGAACCTCGAAGTGGTCAACACCTACGAGGGCACGCATGACATTCACGCGCTGATTCTCGGCCGCGCGCAGACGGGCATTCAGGCGTTCTTCTGATCGCCCGGCGTGCCTTGCACGTCTGCAATAGCCGGATGCAAGAAAGCGCCGCACGATGTGCGGCGCTTGTTAATTGGCGAGGTGCGCGGCCGGGAAGCTTATTTGCCCGGCTGCGGCGTGAGGCGCAGATACGGGCGCAGCGCCTTGTAGCCCTTCGGGAATTTCTGCTTGATGAGTGCTTCGTCCTTCAGCGACGGCACGATCACGACGTCGTCGCCCTGCTTCCAGTTGCCGGGCGTGGCGACCTGATGGTTATCGGTGAGCTGCAGCGAGTCGATCACGCGCAGCACTTCGTCGAAGTTGCGCCCCGTGCTGGCCGGATAGGTGATGATGAGACGCACCTTCTTCTTCGGATCGATCACAAAAAGCGAACGCACAGTGAGCGTTTCGTTCGCATTCGGGTGGATCATGTCATAAAGCTCCGACACCTTGCGGTCGCCGTCCGCGAGAATCGGAAAGCCGACGCTCGTGATCTGCGTCTCGTTGATGTCCTTGATCCACTCTTTGTGCGATTCGGCGCTGTCGACGGAAAGGGCGATCGGTTTGACGTTGCGCTTCGCGAACTCGTCCTTCAGCTTTGCCGTCAGACCGAGTTCCGTGGTGCAGACCGGCGTGAAATCGGCGGGATGCGAGAACAGCACGCCCCAACTCTCTCCAAGCCAGTCATGAAACTTGATGCGGCCGATGCTCGAATCCTGCTCGAAGTCGGGTGCGGTATCGCCAAGACGTAGACTCATGTTCGATGTCCTTGAATGAAGGGTGGCCGGGCGCACCGCAAACCCGTGCAGTGCATGCGAAGGTAAGCGGGCGTTGAAGACAAGGATACGGGAGCCGTATCGCAGAAAGAACGAATATCGCTTCACACCTCCATGAATTTTCGTAATTTTGGATGCGATCACGAAACTTTACGTGCCAGATCAACTCCATGGGAGTGGACCGCAATTCGCCATGCATGCCCGTCATCGCACTGCAACGACGTAGCGGTAACAGGCGGTTCGTGACTCGCAGGCGCTCGGTGCGGCGCGCCGCGCTTGCCAGTGTCCGTTTCTTTGTTACGATTTACGCTTGGCGAGACACGAAGGGAGCCAGTTAATGTCAGAAGTCAACAAGGAGAGGCTAATGTCGGATATCAAAAACGTCCTCGCGGACGCCGAGGACCTGCTGAAGCAGGCTGCGAGCGCCACCGGCGAACGCGCGTCCGAACTGCGCGAAACGGCACTCTCGCGCCTGAAACAGGCAAAAGAAAAGGCCGCCGACGTGCAGGTCGTCGTGGTCGAGAAAGGCAAAAAGGCGGCTCGCGCCACCGACGACTACGTTCACGAACACCCGTGGACCTCGATCGGCATCGCCGCAGGCGTGGGTGTGTTGATCGGCCTCCTGATCAATCGCAAGTAATCCGCGAGTAACCCGCATGTAACCGTACTGCGGGCGCCCGGCCTGTTTCCGCACAACGGCGCGGGCACACCGTGCGGTCTCGCTGCGCCCGCTGCTCCTGCAACGGGCGCGCCGCGACGGCCCGCATCTTCTCGTGCATCAGCATGCACCACCCGCTCTCGCCATGACGACAGACACCCAATCGCCACGACATGATCATGGACCGCTGCGCCGCCTGCTCGGCTCCGCGTTCGCGATGCTGCAGACCAGGCTGGAGCTGATCGGTATCGAGCTGTCCGAAGAGAAGGACCGCCTGATGGCCGTGCTGTTCCTCGGCGTGGCCGCGATGATGCTCGCCGCGATGGCGCTCATGGCGCTTACCGCGCTGATCGCGATTGCGTTCTGGGACACCTGGCGCCTGCAGGCGCTCGCCGGTATCACGATCGTCTACGCGCTCGCCGCGCTGTTCTGCGCCATGAAGGCGCGCAGCAGCCTGCGCAATGCTCCGATGGTGTTCCAGGCGACCCTCGACGAGTTCGAGAAGGATCGCGAAATCCTTCGCAAGCACTAGCCGGGGAATCTTTAGCCGCCCAGCCAACCGCCCAATCGACACTATGAGCCGACCCAGACCGGATACCGCCTTTCGCCCCGCCCGCCCGCGTTCGCGCGATCTGTCGACGCCGCAACTGCGTGCGCTGCGCAAGGAGTTGCTGATCGTGCGTGCGAGCGTCGAGCGCGCCGAGATCGCCGGGGCCATTGGCGAGCTGCGCGACAGCGTCGCGCGTTTTAGCTGGCTGCGTTTTCTCGTTCCGGGCGCCGACCGCTCGTACGGCCGCGGCCTGGGCGCGGGACTCGGCAACCTGCTCAAGCAATATCCCCTGCTGAGTTCGCTCGTCTCGCTCATCCTCGCCAAGCCGCTGCGCAGCGGCGTCGTCTCGGCGCTGCGCCCCGTGATCAAGTGGGGCGGCCTCGCATTCACCGCGTGGGAAGCCTGGCGCCTGTTTCAGCAGGCCCGGCAGCAAGGCGACCAGGCCGCGGGCAGCGCATCGTCCGGGACGACGGACGATGCGGGCTACTGAAGCGCCCTCCTCCCTGCGAATCAGCGGCCGCGCCAGCATTCCCCGGTTCCGGGCGCAGCCGCGCCGGTCGTCTCATTGCCCCGTGTACCCGTAGCGTCGAGCGTGAAGGTCCCGCAAGCGTCGTCGAGCATTGGACCGGACGCCACCGGCGAAGCCGCGATCACGTACCCGCCATTCGATTCGTCGCCAGGCAGTAGCGTGAGCCGATAGACGGCCACACCCGTCGGCGGAACTCGATCCATGCCCGCCGGCAGTGCGGTTCTCGTGGGCGTCTGCAGGTCCACGAACTGCGCCGCTCGATAGAGCGCCGTCATGGCGTCGATGCGGTGGGCGCGCGCGATCTGGCTATGCCAGGCCGGCAAGGCAAACGACGCGACGATCGCCATCGCGGCAAGCGCCATCGCGAGTTCCAGTAACGTGAACGCCTTGCGCCTGATCCTCATCGCTTCCTCTTGCACACGGGTGGATGTCAGAACGGACGCGCGACGACGCGCCGCCAGTGACGTTCAACACGTGTCCCCTCGAATACGATCTGAGCCTGCAGCCAGCTCTGCGTGTCATCGTCCACGCCGAAGCCGCGTGCCGTGACGACGAACGCACGCGCCGCCGGACGACTGTCGATCCGCCAGGCTTCGACGAGACACTGTGGCGACCGGGCCGAACCAGGCCACGTGACAACGGGCACCACCGCCTGTGCTTCAAACGTGCCTTTGTGCCGCCAGCCGGCAGGCTCGCCGGGCTGCACCGGCGCCGATGGTGCGAACATCGAACCGTTCACGAGTGCGCGCGTGCACAGCGACAGCGCACCGTCTGCGGCATGGAAGGCCTGAAGGTGATCGGCCATGAGACGCGCGTTGCGGGCTTCGAGCAGCGACGCCTCGAACCACGCCGCCGATGTGACGAGCATCATCGACGCGATCACCAGCACGACCGGCAGCGCTACACCGCGAGGCGCGGCGTATCGGCCACGGCGATAAACGCGATAGCGGCTTGTGCTCATCACGAAGAGCCTTGCTGGTTTCGCAGTGCGATATGCCGCCAGAAAATCTGGCGGGCACGACCATCGGTTGCGATCTTCGAGGCACCGTCACAGTCGACATAGCTCGCCTTGCGAGGAAATGGCGCACCACGCACCTGGACGCACAGATCCACGGCAATCACCGACAACCACTGCTCACGCGCAAGCGCCGACGCACTCACGGGCCGCGTGGCATCATGCAGCCAGTAACGCAAGTGCAAAGCTTCGACGCCCTCGACGAGCGGCTGTGCTGCCCCGGCTTTTCCCGAGCCTTCGCAGTACAGTTCCGGCTCGCCGGTGGAACTGCTTGCCTTCGCGTGATAGCGGTTGACCACCGTGACACCCGCCGCGCCGACCGCCTGCCCGAGGCAGTCGGTCACCTGGCCACTCGACGACGGCCAGGTCGATACCGTGTCGCCCGCATAACGTACGGCGATGCCATCGGATCCATTTGCCAGCGACGCGCAGGTGAGATTGTCTTGCGCACCGATCGGACGGCCCGCTGCGCAGCCGAACACCGCAGGCCCGGCGAGACTTCGCGGCGCATCGGCCGAGGCGAAACCAGCGAGCTGGATCTGCTCGCCGACAAGCGTCAGCGCATTCATACCGGCTTCGTGAATGCGCGCGGTGTCGGTGGCGAGAATAAACGCCTGATGCTGCGCGCGATACGCGGCGACAGCGCCCGCCACGATGACCAGGCCGAGCGCCACTGCGATGGTCAATTCCAGCAGCGTGTGGCCGGTGCCGCCGATCAGTCGGACGTGGCGGCGCTTCATCGTGCAAACGTGAGGGCAACGCAATCGCGCCCGGAAGCGACGCTCGCACCATTGCAGTTCGATGGCGGCACGACGGCACCCGACGCGAATGCGTAGCCGGTAAATGCCCACGTCACCATTGCAATCGACGCCTCGGCGCTTTGGTTCGGGATTGCAGCGAGGCCGTCCGGCACGATCGTCCGGGCGCGCGCTCTCCAGGCGTCGACGGCTGCACCACCCGTAACCGTCGAGGACTCCGTGATCGCATCGGCGGCAAACGCGGCACGCTCGCGCACCGCCGCGGACTGCGCGTGGCGAGCGAGCGCAAGCTGCGTGCTCATCAGACCGAGCGCACACATTGCCATGACGCCCATGGCGAGCGCCACTTCGAGCAGTGTCGCGCCGCGAGCGTGGCCACGAGCGCGACAGAATCCGGGCGACCTCACGACGCCACCCCGCACGCACCGTCACTGATACGCGCCCGGCCGCCCGCAGCGATGCGGATGCAGCGGCGCCACGCTGCCCCACGGGTGGCGGCTGTCTGTGTACGCGGGGCGAGTTCGAACGTGCGCATCACGCCGATCGCCTGGCCAGCGGGCGGCGTAAAAACGATGGCGGTCAACGGCGAAGCCACGCCAACGTCTTCGAGTGCGGGCTGCACGCGCAAAAGCTTGGGTACACCCGAGACTTCGGCCATGACAGCCCACCCGCACGACCAGTCAGCTGCGCCTGACGGACAACTCTTGCCGGGGGCGAGGCAATTGCGGGACGTGTCGAGGCGGCAAACGGTGACGCGCCCCTTCCGGCGAATTGCCTCGTTACGCGCATAGGCGAGCGTTCCAAGCAGGGCCCCGGCGCGTGCGTTCACCTCGTCCCGCACGCGCCACGCGACGAACACCGGCGTCGCGGCCGTGGCGCAAATGGCCAGCAGGACCACGACAACCATGCTCTCGACGAGCGAGAAGCCTTCGCATTTCATCTGCAATCCTTATCGTGAAGGGAGTGCAGCAAATCTACCGGCGAAGGACAACGGGAACAATTAGCCGAACGGCCAGGTGGTGCGCGGCGCGCCTGCCCGCGACAATGCAAGCGTCACGGACAGCGGCAGCGAAGGGGGAACAGAAAGATGCAGACTGGCTCAGCGTTTGCGCGGCGGCGTGCCTGCGCTGCCGGAACGGCGGAATTCCTCGATCACGTCTTCGAATTCGGAGACGTCCTCGAAACGCCGGTAGACGGAGGCGAAACGTACGAACGCAACCTTGTCGAGTTCGCGCAGCTCGGTCATCACGAGTTCGCCGAGGCGCTCGCTGCGCACCTCGCGCTCACCGCTGCCGAGCAGTTGGTATTCGATGCGCGCGACCGCCGCGTCGATGGCGTCAGCCGCAACCGGACGCTTGCGCAGCGCCAGTTGCATGCTGGCCGCAATCTTGCGGCGGTCGAATTCCGTGCGGCTGCCATCCTTCTTCACGACGGCCGGCATCGCCAGCTCGACCCGCTCATACGTCGTGAAACGCTTGTCGCAGGCGGGACAGCGACGGCGGCGCCGGATCGCGGCGCCGTCTTCGGACACGCGGGAATCCACTACCTGCGTGTCTTCGTGCCGGCAAAAGGGGCAGCGCATAATCGGTCAACCGCCAGATCAGCGATAGACGGGGAAGCGCTTCGTCAGCTCCGCCACCTGGGTGCGCACGCGCTCGATCGTTGCGGCGTCTTCCGGATTATCGAGTACGTCGGCGATCAGGTTGCCCACCTGCTCGGCTTCCTTCACGCCGAAGCCGCGCGTCGTCATGGCGGGCGAACCGAGACGGACGCCGCTCGTGACGAACGGCTTTTCCGGATCGTTCGGAATCGCGTTCTTGTTGACCGTGATATGCGCGGCGCCCAGCGCGGCTTCCGCCGCCTTGCCCGTGATCTTCTTCGCGCGCAGGTCGACCAGCATCACGTGGCTTTCCGTGCGGCCCGAGACGATACGCAGACCGCGATTGACCAGCGTTTGAGCCAGCACGCGCGCGTTATCGACCACTTGCTGCTGGTAGGTCTTGAATTCCGGCGAGAGCGCTTCCTTGAACGCGACCGCCTTACCGGCGATCACGTGCATGAGCGGACCGCCCTGGATACCCGGGAAGATTGCCGAGTTGATCTGCTTCTCGAATTCGGCCTTCATCAGGATCACGCCGCCGCGCGGGCCGCGCAGGCTCTTGTGCGTGGTCGTGGTGACGAAATCGGCGTGCGGCACCGGGTTCGGGTAGACGCCCGCGGCGACGAGGCCCGCGTAGTGCGCCATGTCGACCATGAAGTACGCGCCCACGCTCTTCGCGATCTGGGCAAAGCGTTCGAAGTCGATGCGCAGTGCGAACGCGGAAGCGCCCGCGACGATCATCTTCGGCTTGTGCTCTTGCGCGAGTTTCTCGGCCGCGTCGTAATCGATGTCTTCGGCTTCGTTCAGGCCGTAGCTCACGACGTTGAACCACTTGCCCGACATGTTGACCGGCGAACCGTGCGTGAGGTGGCCGCCGTGCGCGAGGCTCATGCCCATGATCGTGTCGCCCGGCTTGAGCATGGCGAAGAACACGCCCTGGTTCGCCTGCGAGCCCGAGTTCGGCTGGACGTTCGCAGCCTCGGCGCCGAACAGTTCCTTCACGCGGTCGATCGCGAGCTGCTCGACGACGTCGACGTATTCGCAACCGCCGTAGTAGCGCTTGCCCGGGTAGCCTTCGGCGTACTTGTTGGTGAGCTGCGAGCCCTGCGCGGCCATCACGGCCGGGCTCGTGTAGTTTTCCGATGCGATCAGCTCGATGTGCTCTTCCTGGCGGCGATTTTCGAGTTCGATCGCTTTCCAGAGTTCGGGATCGACTTTGGCGATGGTGCTTTCGGCTCTGTCAAACATACGGATTCCGTTAAGTGTGTTCAGGTTGACCGGGTTTCGCGCGAAACGCGTAGCGGGCACGCGGCGCTGCTGGCAGCGGCGCTGGCAGGGATGCCAGCCTTGACGTGGCGGGGAACACCGCACACGCGTGGCAGGACAGCCCCTCCGGCGCTAATGCATGCGCGCGGAACTCAGCTGCCCAGGCGAACGGCAAAACGGCACCCTGCGCTTCACGGTGGGTCGTTCCACCTTGAGCTCCCGTTGCTGCCCGCGCCGCGCTTGCCAATGTGCCTGCAAAAATTGCCACTAAGGCTTACGCCGCCCGCTTCGCCATTCAGGAACCCTATCGCCAGTCACGCAGGGATTAAGCGCGTTAGTTTATTGGAACGACCTGAAATAGGCAACCGCCCGCGCGCAGGCCCGTCCAGCCGGGCAGACACGGCTGGACGGGCCTGTGGCTCGGGCTTTGGCGCCTTCCTTGCCGCTGCGCGGCAATGGAAGTAGGCTTGACCCTTTCTTTGACTTCTACCAATCAGGGAGCAACCATGATTGTCTTCGTCACCGGCGCCTCCGCGGGCTTCGGCGCCGCCATCGCCCGGGCCTTCGTCAACGGTGGACACCGCGTCGTCGCAACCGCCCGGCGCAAGGACCGCCTCGACGCCCTCGCCGGCGAACTCGGCGACAACCTGCTGCCCGTCGAACTCGACGTGCGCGACCGCGCCGCTGTGGAGGCGGCCCCCGCCGCCCTGCCGCCCGAATTCGCCGCGGTGGACGTGCTCGTCAACAACGCTGGCCTCGCGCTCGGCGTCGAGCCGGCTCACAAGGCCGATCTCGACGAATGGGAAACCATGATCGAGACCAATTGCACCGGACTGGTGCAGGTCACCCACGCGTTCCTGCCCGGCATGGTCGCCCGCAACCGGGGTCACATCTTCAATCTCGGCTCGGTGGCCGGACGCTGGCCGTATCCGGGCGGCAACGTCTATGGCGCGACCAAGGCCTTCGTGCGCCAGTTCAGCCTGAATCTGCGTGCCGATCTCGCCGGCACGGCGCTGCGCGTGACCGACATCGAGCCGGGCCTGTGCGGCGGCACCGAGTTCTCGAACGTGCGCTATCGCGGCGACGACGCCAAAGCGGCCAATGTCTACAAGGACGTCCAGCCGCTCACAGCCGAAGACATCGCCGACTCGATCTACTGGATCGCCACCCGCCCCGCTCACGTGAACATCAACACGATCGAGCTGATGCCCGTCGCGCAGTCTTTCGCCGGTCTGAACATCCATCGCGGGTAATGGTCTGTAACCGGTGTGTAACCGGAGCTTACAGATTTAGCCGAATGCGTCAGGCGAACGAAAGTCAGTATGACAGCGCATTCCGGTAGAATGCGCGGCATGGAAAGATCTACCAGCCAGGCGGACGCGGTCCCGCCCGGGTCCAGGCAAGGTTTTACGTGGCCTGTCCGCGTGTATTACGAAGATACCGATGCCGGCGGCATCGTCTTCTACGCGAACTATCTGAAGTTCTTCGAACGCGCGCGGACAGAATGGCTACGCGCATGCGGCGTCGATCAGTGCCGCCTGGCCGATGAAACCGGCGCGCTCTTCGTCGTGCGGCGCACGGCGCTCGACTATCGCGCGCCTGCCCGCCTCGACGACATCGTGACAATCGTGAGCAGGATCGAAAAGCTCGGCCGCGCGTCGGTCGACTTCATGCAGGAAGCGTGGCGGGGCGAAACACTGCTCGTAACCGGGAGCATTCGCGTCGCCTGCGTCGATGGCGCCACGATGCGCCCCGCCGTCATGCCGGACCATGTGCACGACGCCTTGCGGCGCGGATCCGACAAAGACGCACCGGCCGTGTCAACGGCCGCACAGTAATTTCCGTTGATACAACGCCAGTGGACTCTCGCCGTTCAATTCAGAACCCTGCAGTGTTCAGCCGCGCCGGCGCCGGGGAATTCCGCCTGACTCCAGGAAGCCTCGTCACGGCTTGCAGCCGCTCGCCCCTTCGGGGACGCTACAACGAACTTCTATGAACCCGACACAAGATCTTTCGATCATTTCCCTCGTTCTAAATGCGAGCTTGCTGGCGCAAGCGGTGATGGGATTGCTCCTGCTGCTCTCCCTGATTTCCTGGACCTTCATTTTCCGCAAGTGGTTTGCCATTCGCCGCGCCCGCGCGCAAACCGAACGCTTCGAACGCGATTTCTGGTCCGGCGGCGACCTGCAGGCGCTCTATCAGAGCGCCGCGAACAACCGTCACACGATCGGCGCACTGGAGCGTATCTTTGAATCGGGCATGCGTGAATTCCTCAAGGCCAAGGAAAAGCGCCTGAACGATCCGGGCGCCGTGCTCGACGGCGCGCGCCGCGCGATGCGCGCCGCTTTCCAGCGTGAGATGGACGCACTCGAAGCGAACCTGTCGTTCCTCGCGTCGGTGGGCTCGGTCAGCCCGTATATCGGTCTTTTCGGTACGGTCTGGGGGATCATGAATGCGTTCCGCGGTCTCGCGAACGTGCAGCAGGCCACGCTCGCGAACGTTGCGCCCGGCATCGCCGAAGCGCTGACAGCCACCGCAATCGGCCTGTTCGCCGCGATTCCGGCCGTCGTCGCCTACAACAGCTACGCGCACGACATCGACCGCCTCGCGATCCGGTTCGAAACCTTCATCGAAGAGTTCTCGAATATCCTGCAGCGTCAGGCCCACTAATCTCAAGGAGTCGGAGATGGGAGGCTCAGTTCGTTCGAGCATGCGCGGCAGCCGCTCGCGCCGCGCGATGGCCGACATCAACGTCGTGCCGTACATCGACGTCATGCTGGTGCTGCTCGTGATCTTCATGGTCACGGCGCCGCTCGTTGCGCCGTCGATCGTCAACCTGCCGACTGTCGGCGGCGCGGCCCAACAGCAACAGACGCCGCCGGTCGTGGTCAACATTCGCGCCGACGGCAATCTGGACGTACGCTATAAGGATGATTCCGGCGCAACCCAGCAGCAGGGTATGTCGCAAGCCGACCTCAACGCGTTCGTCGCCGAGCGCGAGCAAAGCCATCCCGACCAGCCGGTCGTGATCGCCGCAGACAAGGCCGTCAAGTACGAGGCCGTCATGAATGTGATGTCCGACCTGAAAGCGCAGGGCGTCAAACGTGTCGGACTGCTCGTCAAATCGCAATGACCCGCAAGCATTCCACCCAACCGCTTCGACCGCCTCACGAACGCGGGACGGGACGGGCTTTTCTGCTCGCCGTGCTGATGCACGTGCTGCTCGGGTTCTTCCTGTATCACGGCATCCACTGGCAGAACAGCACGCCAGCGGGTGCGGAAGCCGAGTTGTGGACCGAGGTGCCGGAGACGCCGGCGCCGCGTCCGCTGCCGGCACCTGCGCCGGCGCCGGTCGCCCCGGCTCCGCCGCAGCAGACGGAAGAAGCCGACATCGCGCTTCAGCAACAGAAACGCAAGCAGCAAGAAGCCGCGCGCCTCGCACAGCTCGCCGAGCAACAGCGTCTGCAGCAGCAACAGGAAGCCGAGGCGAAGCGCCGGCAACAGCTTGCCGCGCAACAGGCGGCGCAGCTCGCCGCGCAACAGAAAGCGGCGAAGCTAAAGGAACAGCAGGCCGCGGCCGACAAACTCAAGCAGCAGCAACTGGAAGCGCAGAAGAAGCAGCAACAGCAGGAGAAGCAGCAACAGCAGGAAGCCGCGCAAAAGCAGGCGCAGCAGGAAGCTCAGAAAGAAGCGCAGAAAGAAGCGCAGAAGAAGGCTGAGGCCGAAAAAGCGGCGAAAGCCAAGGCGCAGGCAGAGGCGCAGGCGCAGGCGAAGAAGCTCGACGCCGAGCGGCGCGCGCGCATCGCGCAGATGCAGGGCAGCGCGGGTGGCGGCGAGAGCGCGGGCGGCAACGGTCTTGCGAAGAGCGGCACCGGCACCGGCTCGGGCGGCACGGCGGCTTCGCCGGGCTATGCGGACAAGGTGGCGCGCCTCGTGCGGCCGAAGATCATCTGGGCTGGCGCGACCGAGGGCCTCGAAACGGTCGTGTCGGTGCGTTGCGCGCCGACCGGCACGCTGCTCTCCGCGCGCATCACGCGCGGCAGCGGCAATGCGCAGTGGGATGCCGCCGCCTTGCGCGCGGTCCAGCAGTCGGATCCGATGCCGCTCGACACGAACGGCAAGACACCGCCGGAATTTACAATTACTTTGCGCCCGGCAGGTTGAGGGCGGACTCAGGGGAAGAGGGACTCAGGCGTGCAGCAGTGATCAGCGGAACGATTCAAGTGTTTTCTGGTCTCTTTGCTGTTGCACTATGTTACAAAATGGCTCTTTCAGGAATCATCACAGCATGAGTTTGATGACGAAGCTTGGCTTGCGAACCCTCGTCGCGTCTTGTTTGATCGCGGCTGGCAGTGCGGCGCACGCACAACTCAACGTCCTCGTGACCGGGATCGGCTCTACCCAGTTTCCGATCGCAACGGCGAATTTCGCCAACGAGGCGAACTCCCCCGAACAGGTCAGCGCGATCGTCCGCGCGGATCTGGCGCGCAGCGGCAAGTTCACCAATATCGACGCCGGCAGCACGCCCGTTGCGGAAACCGCTTCGGTCGACCTCGGCAGCTGGAAGGCGAAGGGTGCGAACGCATTCGTCTCGGGCAGCGTGAACCGGCTGGCGAATGGCCAATTCGAAGTGCGCTTCAAGCTCTACGACACCGTCAAGGGCGAAAGCCTCGGCGGCTTGGTGCTCGTGAGCCCGCCGAGCGGCTTGCGCATGAGCGCGCATAAGGTTGCGGACTACATCTATCAGAAGCTGCTTGGCGACCGGGGTGTGTTCGCCACGCGTCTGTCGTACGTCATCAAGACGGGCAACCGCTATCAACTGCAGGTTTCGGACTCCGATGGCCAGGACGCGCACATCGCGCTGTCGAGCCCCGAACCGATCATCTCGCCGGCGTGGTCGCCGGACGGGACCAAGGTTGCCTACGTTTCCTTCGAAAGGAAAAAACCGATCGTCTACGTGCATGATCTGCCGACCGGGCGCCGCGTCATCGTATCGAACCAGAAGGGCAACAATTCGGCGCCCGCCTGGTCACCGGACGGCCGCACGCTCGCGGTCGCGCTGTCGCGCACGGGCAACACGCAGATCTTCGCCGTCAACGCTGACGGCACCGGCCTGCGCCGCCTCTCGGAAGGCTCGACGATCGACACGGAACCCACCTACTCTCCCGACGGCCACTGGATTTACTTCACGAGCGATCGCGGCGGTCAACCGCAGATCTACAAGATGTCGGCCCAGGGCGAAAGCGCCGGCGCCGCGCAGCGCGTGACGTTCACCGGTAACTACAATACGAGCCCGCGGATCAGCGCGGACGGCAAGCAACTCGCGTACATTTCGCGAACAGGCGGCGGATTTAAGCTGTACATTCAAGATCTGCAGTCTGGCGTTGCAACACAGCTCACAGACACGACACATGACGAATCGCCCAGCTTCGCGGCGAACGGTCAGTACATTCTTTACGCCACACAGGTGAACGGCCGTGGCGTGCTGGCTGCTGTATCGACCGACGGTCGTACGCGGCAAATCCTGTCCGTTCAGGGCGGCATAGTACGCGAGCCGTCCTGGGGTCCCTTCATGCAATGACACTTCTGGAGAGCAAAAATGATGTCGAATAAAGTCCGCTTGACCTTGGCCGTGTTGATGATTGGCGCGCTGGCAGCGTGTAAGTCGGGCGTCAAGACCGGCGAAACGGGCGGCGCAATCAGCACGCAGCCGAATCCGAACGCCGTTGCGCAAGTGAATGTCGATGATCTGAACAACCCGAACAGCCCGCTCGCCAAGCGCAGCGTGTTCTTCGACTTCGACAGCTACGCCGTGAAGGATCAGTATCAGTCGCTGCTGCAAGCTCACTCCCAGTATCTGAAGGCGCATCCGCAACGTCACGTCCTGATCCAGGGCAACACCGACGAGCGCGGCACGAGCGAGTACAACCTGGCACTCGGCCAGCGCCGTGCTGAAGCCGTGCGTCGTGCAATGTCGCTGATGGGCGTGCAGGATTCGCAGATGGAAGCTGTGAGCCTCGGTAAGGAAAAGCCGGTCGCGCTGGGCCACGACGAAGCATCGTGGGCGCAGAACCGCCGTGCTGACCTCGTGTACCAACAGTAATCGACGTATTGGATGAAGGGGCGTATGTCGCACCGTTTCTCAGCGCTGCGGGTAGCCGCGGCAGCCTGCGTAGCCGGCTCGGCCTTCATGGCGATGCCGGCCCACGCGGGCCTCTTCGATGACGATCAGGCGCGCCAGGCGATTCTCGACCTGCGGGCGAAGACGGACAACCTGGGGAGCCAGTTGTCCGCTGCGCAACGCACGATTCTCGATCAGTCCAACCGCATTGACCAGCTGACCCAGCAGATCGCGACGCTGCGCGGACAGAACGAGGACCTGGCGAATCAGCTGTCCACTGTGCAGAAGCAACAGAAGGACTACTACACGGATCTGGATGCGCGTCTCAAGAAGTTCGAGCCGCAGCAGCAGACCGTGGATGGCGTGCAGGGCACGGTCCAGCCGGGAGAGACGGACGCGTTCAACGCCGCTTCGCAGCAGTTCCGCAGTGGCGACTTCAAGACCGCGGCTGCGTCGTTCCGCAGCTTTATCGCGAAGTACCCGCAGAGTCCTTATCAGCCGACCGCGCAATATTGGCTCGGCAATGCGCTCTACGCGCTGAAGGACTACAAGGGTTCGACGACGACGTGGCAGAACGTGGTCAAGAACTACCCGCAGCACCCGCGCGCACCCGAGGCCCTGCTTGCGATTGCGAACAATCAGATCGAGCAGGGGCAAAAGGCTGCCGCCCGGCGTACGCTCGAGCAGATCGTGTCGCAATACAGCGGGTCGGATGTCGCCCAGACGGCGCAGAGCAGGCTGTCACAGCTCAAATAAGCGTCGCTGGATGTGGGTTGCGCGACGCTCGCCGCCGCGCGCCACGCCTCTCGCTATAGGAAAGGCCCGGGACACGATGTGTCCCGGGCCTTTGTCGTTCTACTGCACGTCGCGCACGACCGTTGACATCCGTCGCCCGCCGCCGCTATAATTACGCCTCTTTTGGGTCGTTAGCTCAGCTGGTAGAGCAGCGGACTTTTAATCCGTTGGTCACAGGTTCGAATCCCGTACGGCCTACCAAAGAAATCAAAGGGTTACATGCCATCTGCATGTAACCCTTTTCTCGTTTACGGTCAAATGTAGGCACCGTGTAGGCATTTCAGGTCGGCACGAATCAATCTCAATCCATTGTGCTGCATGCGGCACCTCCCCAATTTTCCTCTCTTCGAGGAAAATTACCCGCACGCTGATGCCCACTTCTCTCGGGCAGACCCGAGCTGAACCCGATTGGACTTGCGTGCCGTGCAAGTCGGTTGTCCGCTGCACGCGTACACGGCCAAGCTCGAAAGCTGCATTCGACTGATTCAGAAACCTTCACTCTGGTCAAAGCTGGGTCTAGTCGAAGACTATTGGACTCGTCACGTTGCGCATCACCTTGTCTTCTATGAGATCAGCGATAACGAAATCTGGGGAGCCCGATACTTCTCGGGCGTATGGGCGCCCTATTCCGATTGGGCTACTGAGAACAAGATGGCCAGACCTACAACGCAATGACAAAACGTAGAATGCCAGTGTGCGCCTTCCGCATATGCCAGCAGAGATGACTGTAGCGATTTATCGCCACCCACCCTGCGGCGTGCCGTCTGCCAAATTTCAGGCAGAGCACGCCGGTAAGAGGGTTGCGGACCGAGCGGCAGCATGGGAAGAATACAATCAGCGGTGAATCAGGAAGGTCAAGCCAAAGAATGACGACAACATCTACGTTCACGCCGCACCAAAGCAGTTTTTTTGCGCATCGCATTACCTTGGAAGGTGTGGGAGACGAAGCACTAGCACAATCGCTGTCCACTGCACGAGTCGATATGAATCCGCATCAAGTAGATGCGGCGCTCTTTGCCCTGTCCTCTCCGCTGTCGAAAGGCGTAGTCCTCGCCGATGAGGTCGGGCTCGGCAAGACGATCGAGGCAAGCCTCGTCATCGCGCAGCGTTGGGCGGAACGGCGGCGCAGGATTTTGTTGATAGTGCCTGCATCGCTGCGTAAGCAATGGAGTCAGGAACTACTCGAAAAATTTTCGCTACCATCGACAATCATTGAGAGCAAAAGCTACAACGCGGCGAAGAAGAATGGGAACAACCGCCCTTTCGATGTGGTCGACACCGTTCTGATCACATCCTACGAGTTTGCCGCTACAAAATCCGAGGACATCGCGCAAGTGCGATGGGACCTGGTCATCTATGACGAAGCGCATAGGCTCCGAAATGTCTACAAACAAGGCACGGGGCTCCGTGCCAAGCGGTTGCGTGAGGCGACCGCCGATCACTTTAAGATTTTACTGACAGCGACGCCCCTGCAAAACTCGCTGATGGAACTGTACGGCTTGGTGTCCGTGATCGACGAGCATTTCTTCGGCGACGAGAACAGTTTCCGTACGTCTTATGTCAGCGGCAGCGCGTCGAGCAACGGATTCCTCTTTCTGCGCAAGCGCCTTGAATCGATCTGCAAGCGTACGCTGCGCCGCCAAGTGCAGCAAGCGGGCCTTATTAAATACACAGCACGTTGCCCGCTTACATTGTCGTTCGAACCGTCCGACAATGAGGCAAAGCTTTACGAATCCGTGTCTTCTTATCTGCAACGCCCCGGCACCATCGCATTTGGCGACAGGCCAAACGCGCTGGTCACGCTGGTCGTGCGAAAAATCCTTGGTTCGTCCACTTTTGCATTGTCGGAAACACTGGCCAAGATCGTCGCGCGCTTGCGCGAAAAAGAGCGGCCATCGATCGAAAACCTCATAGACTACGACGCGATCGATGACTCCGCCGAGGAGTTTGACGAAGACGATGCCGCCGTCAACGAAATTGATCCAGCCAAACTTGCCGCCGAGATTACAGAGCTCGAAGAATACCGCGCCCTTGCCCTTGCGATCGGGGAGAACGCCAAGGGGAGCAAACTTGTAAATTCGCTTGCCGGTGCACTGGACGAAATCGCCTCCAAGGGAGGTTTGCGGAAGGCTGTGATTTTTACAGAGTCGGTTCGGACTCAGCGCTACCTTGCCGATCTGCTGTCCGTCAGTGGCTACGGAGATGAGATCGTGCTGCTCAACGGCCAGAACAACGACCCGGCCAGCGCCGCAATATATCGCGAGTGGCTCGCCCGCCATGAAGGCTCTGACGTGGTCTCGGGGTCCAAGACCGCAGACATGAAAGCGGCGGTCGTCGAAGCTTTCCGCGACCAAAAATCCATTCTCATCGCGACGGAGTCCGGCGCTGAAGGTATCAACCTTCAATTCTGTTCATTGGTCGTCAACTTTGACTTGCCATGGAATCCTCAGCGGGTCGAGCAACGCATTGGGCGCTGTCATCGTTATGGGCAAAAGATTGACGTAACCGTGGTTAATTTCTTGAACCTAAAGAACCAAGCCGAACGACGCGTCTTCGAGTTACTCGACCAGAAATTCAGGCTGTTCGACGGTGTATTCGGCGCGAGCGACGAAGTCTTGGGCGCCATCGAGAGAGGGGTCGATATCGAACGACGCATTCTCGAAATCGTACAAAGCGCCCGCAACGAAGATGCTATCAACGCCGCATTCGACCAGCTCCAAATTGATCTTCAGGAGCAGATCAGCGAACAAGTACTCGATGCGCGCAAACGCCTGCTGGAGAACGTGGATGAGAAGGTAACGAGACAGCTCAAGACAAGAGACGGCGAAATCCGGAAACACCTTTCTCAGTTCGATCATGACCTCTTGCGAATTGCTCGGGTGGAACTTCCCACTGCGCAGTTCCATGTTGATGATGAGCGACGGTTTGATTACCGCGGCCACACCTTTACTACCGAATGGCCGATGGCAGACGAACGCGGATGGCAGTTTTTCCGACTTACCGAAGGCACCCTGGCGCAGGAGGTGATTGCCAATGCAAAGAAACGACAATTTCTGGACACAAGCCATCTTCAATTTGATCTGTCCGCCTATCCGGGGAGGCTAGCTGATGTCGAATTGCTGCGTGGTTCTCAGGGCTGGCTTCGGGCCGCAAAACTGCGTGTTAGTACGGCAGCAGTGACGCGTGAATACCTCGTCCTTTCCATCATCGCCGACGAAGGCGACGCGCCGCATGCCGAGACGATAGAACGGCTTTTTTCAGTTCCCGCGCGCGATCTAGGGAAGACCCCTGAAGTCCTGCCCCTTGCCGCCCTAGATGCCGTCGAGTCATCAAGGCGTGCAAGTCTGCTGGCGCTTGCCGAGGAACAGAACAACACATGGTTGGAAGAAGAAAGTGAAAAACTTGACGCCTATGCTGATGACCTTGAGCGCGCATTCGAAGCAGAAGTGAAGGCAATCGATAGTGAAATCAAGGCTGCAAAGAAGGCATTACGAGGATCAAATTTGGCAATGGTTGATAAGCTGACAGAGAAGCGACGCATCAGCGCGCAAGAAGCTAAGCGCGACAAGATGAAAGCAGCGTTTTTCGATCGGAAGGCGGAAATCCGCGCCGAAGTGGAGTCGATGTTGGATCAGATACAGGAAAACCTCAAAATTGCACCGACACTAACACCGTTATTCAATGTCCGGTGGGGGGTTGTATGAGCGGAAAACAACGCCTCGAACTAACCTGGATTGGCAAAAACCATGGGCCTCGCCTTGAACCTCGAATCCTGATCGAAGATCAGGCAGTGTCATATCACGCGACGCAACGCTTCACAGATAGTGATATCTTCGACAATCGCTTGATATTCGGCGACAATTTGCTAGCACTAAAAGCGCTTGAAGCAGAGTTTACCGGCAAGGTGAAGTGCATATTTATCGATCCACCCTACAACACCGGAAGTGCCTTTACGCACTACGATGACGGCGTCGAGCACTCTATTTGGCTGGGATTGATGCGTGACCGCCTCGAAATTCTGCGACGCCTGCTTTCGGATGATGGCTCTCTTTGGATCACCATAGACGACAACGAAGTTCACTACCTCAAAGTCTTGTGCGACGAGATTTTTGGGCGAGCGAACTTCGTGAGCAATGCTGTTTGGCAGAAGAAATACACGATCGCAAACGACGCCAAATGGCTTGCGGAAAATCACGACCACGTACTCGTCTATGCACTTAACAAAGATACGTGGCGGCCATACCGTTTGCCACGTAGTGAAGAAATGGATGGGCGGTATCGCAACCCTGACAATCATCCCAAAGGTCCGTGGAAAGCGACACCGCTATACGCCAAGAGGACAGGATCAGAAAAGGAGCAAGCGTTCTCGTTTACATTCAAGAATGGCGTGGTTTGGTCTCCTCCACGGGGAACGTCGCCACGCTTTCCAGCTGAATCATTGCGACAAATGGACGAAGGGGACGAAATCTGGTTTGGCAGCGACGGCTCCGCCGTGCCTTCGCGAAAGACCTTTTTGAGCGAATTGAAGGTATCAGGCACTCCAGCGCCAACAATCTGGTTGCATACAGACGCGGGCAACAATCATGAAGCCCGAGAAGAAGTCAAAGCAATAAATCCCGACGATCCTTTCGCTACGCCCAAACCTGAAAAGCTCCTGAAGCGCATCCTTGAGCTTGCAACCGTTCCAGGCGACCTCGTACTTGACTCTTTCGCCGGTTCAGGTACTACGGGTGCGGTAGCTCACAAAATGGGCCGTCGCTGGATAATGGTGGAACTTGGAGAACACATCCATACCCACATCGTCCCGCGATTAACGAAGGTGATCGACGGCGAGGATGCCGGTGGCGTAACGCTGCCGGTGGGATGGCAAGGAGGCGGAGGATTTCGCTATTACCACCTAGCGCCTTCATTGCTTCAGAAGGATAAATGGGGCAATTGGGTTATTCAATCTGACTACAACGCAACCATGCTAGCCGAGGCCGTGTGTAAGCTCATGGGCTTTACGTACGCCCCGAGCGAAAGCCAGTATTGGATACACGGCTATTCTTCTGAGCGAGATTTCATTTATGTGACGACGCAGAGCCTCACGCATGCCCAGTTGCGCGCACTTGCAGAAGAAGTCGCTGAAGGGCGAAGCTTGCTCGTTTGCTGCAAAGCGTTCAATGCACCGCAAGATTCTTTTGAAAACCTCACCGTCCGGAAGATTCCTTTGGCTGTGCTTCGGAAATGCCAATGGGGAAAGGATGACTATAGCTTGACCGTACAGAGTCTGCCGACTGCCTCGCCGAGTCGCAGCGCCGCTCAATCGTCGAAACGCGCGCCTCAAGAGCAGGTGGACTTGTTTGCAGAAAAGGAATAATTTCAATAATGAATCGCGAACTGCACAGCATCACCCAGAGATTGTCACTTCGTGCCCCCCAAGCAGATTCCCTCGAAATTCTGGCCGAGGCACTGGAAAGCCTACCGTTGAAGAATGACATCACTGACGGTCGAGCGCTTGACGCAATCCGTGAGAAGTGGTCAAAGTTTGAGGATTTCGAAAGAGAATTCCCGTCATTGTGTTTCGCTCTTGCGACGGGGGTCGGCAAGACTCGGCTGATGGGCGCGTTCATAGCCTATCTTTACCTGACCGGGAAGAGCAGGCATTTTTTCGTCCTCGCGCCGAACACCACCATCTATCAGAAACTGATTAACGACTTCACACCAGGCCACCCTAAATACGTGTTCAAAGGGATTGCAGAATTCGCGACTAATCCGCCCCTCGTCATCACCGGCGATAACTACGACAGTGGCAGAGGTGTGCGCCTCGCTGATGGTCGCGCGTCTGACCTGTTCGGCAGCGATGTACATATCAACATTTTTAACATTGACAAGATCAACAAAGAAGAGGGGCCGCGTGGCAGCCCCAAGATGAAGAAGCTGCAGGAGACCATCGGCGAAAGCTACTATGACTATCTCGCCGGGCTCGACGACCTAGTCCTAGTCATGGACGAAGCACACCGCTATCGGGCAAGTGCGGGTGCAAAGGCGATCGACGGGTTGAGGCCAATTCTTGGGCTTGAGTTGACCGCAACGCCTAAGACCGTCGGCGCACGTTCCGCGCCATTCCGTAACGTTATCTATAGTTATAGCCTGGGACAGGCAATGGCGGACGGCTTCGTCAAGGAGCCAGCCGTCGCGACGCGCAAGGATTTCGATCCGAAGTCTGTTTCCGAGGACCGTCTCGAACAGATCAAGCTTGAAGACGCCGTGCATAATCATGATCACGTCGCCGTCGAGCTTGATCGGTATCACCGAGTTACGGAACGGCCCAAAGTCCATCCGTTTATCCTCGTCGTCGCTCAGGATACAGATCATGCCCGACGCTTGCGCACCTATATCGAATCAGACGATTTTTTTCACGGTCGATTCAAAGACAAGGTCGCCGAAGTGCATTCGGCTTTGCGTGGTGAGGAAAGCGAAGACGCAACGCAGCGGCTGGTGGCGCTAGAGCAGGACGATCGCACCGACATCGTTATTCACGTCAATAAACTTAAAGAGGGTTGGGACGTCACCAACCTGTACACAATCGTGCCGCTTAGAGCATCTGCCTCCGATATTCTCACGGAACAGACTCTCGGACGCGGCCTGCGCCTCCCCTACGGAGAACGGGTAACACGCCGTGACGAAGAAGATTTTGCGGCTGTAGACCGGCTGACGGTTATCGCGCACGACCGCTTCGACGAGATTATTCAGAAAGCGAGAGAGCCGGGCTCGATCGTCATGAAGCACATTGAAATTGGCGCTGGATGCGATGTGTCATCCGGCGGAGCGACGCTTGTGACCGCACCGTCAATCGCAGAGATCATGATCACCGGCGGAAGTCCTTCACTCCCCGGCCTTGAAAAATCGGATGCACCAGTTCTCACGCTTGAAACGCCCGAGGAAACCCGGACCGCCGAGGTAACCCTCGAAGTCATTCGGCGCTTTGAACGGAAACTAGGCAATGCCGGGGAACTGCGGTCACCTGACGTTCAGCGTCAGATTGCCGAAGCGGTGCAGGAAATCGTACGGCCAGCGCAGAGCACACTGGAGGGGATCGTTCCTGCAACTCGTGTCGAAGAGATCGTTGAGGCGGTCACCCAGACTGTGGCCGCGCGAACGCTTTCCATCCCACAGATTTTGGTGCTCCCGAAGCGG
Organism: Paraburkholderia denitrificans; assembly: GCF_042655705.1. NCBI lineage: Bacteria > Pseudomonadati > Pseudomonadota > Betaproteobacteria > Burkholderiales > Burkholderiaceae > Paraburkholderia > Paraburkholderia denitrificans. Next base: position 82,920 of record NZ_JBHSMP010000010.1, read on the forward strand.
CGAACCACGTTCCAGTTCGCGGATTTTGACCTAGATGACCTCTCGACCATTAATGTCCGGCCAATCGATGACGGTTTGATCATCCAAAGCTTGCGGACAGAGGTCAGAACCTATCTTGCAAAGACGGTTGACGATCCCCGCGAGGAGCGTCTTGAAGATTATCTCGTCCGTTTCCTGATCGAGCGCAACGAGATCGATTATGACGCCCATGCCGATCTTCTATACAAGCTCGCGGGGCAAGTCATCGCGCGCATCGGTTCGTATCTCGAAATCAGGGCAGACATTGAGAATGTTCTGCTGCGGAATGGTCGGCAGCTCGCCGAATTGATCTTCGCCCAGATGATGCAGAACTACGTCGAAACGCCGCTTGACGACGATGACTACGAGGTTCGAGTAACGCGCGGATTCACCCTGCTTCAACCACAACCATTCAACATTGTTCCGGGCCAGCGAGTACGCGATTTTCGCCAGCAGGTATCGCCAGTGTCGGACACAAAGCGTCAGGTCTTCGGCGGTTTCAAGAGATGCTGTTACTCGCTACAGAAGTTTGATTCCGACCCTGAGCGCCGTTTCGCTGTTCTCATTGACGCCGATCCGATCGTCGAGAAATGGTTGAAACCGGGGCGCGCTCAGTTTCAAATCGAATATCGCGCGGGCGACAACTATGAACCCGACTTTGTCATCGAGACGCGTGACGCTGTAACGATTTGCGAAGTCAAAAGCAAGACCGAGCTGGCTGATCCTATCGTTCAGGCGAAAGCGAAGGCTGCGACGAAATGGTGTAGAGCAGCAACGCAACATGCGGCGGAGTCCGGTGGCAAACCCTGGTCGTACGCGCTCATCGGTGACGATCAGATCATCGGCAGCGCCACGCTCACTGGTTTGATGGCACGCTTCACACACGCCTGATTGAGGCAAACCGCTCCTGAGCACGAGGCAGTCAATTCCTTCGTGCTTTTTGTCCCTATGCCGCCGCGCGCTTATCAAACTCGCCAATCGATCATGAGCTTTAGTCCTCTCCCAACCTGTAGCGTCGCCCTCTTCGCCAAAGGAATGTGGAGGCTGGATGCCTTGGCCCCTATGAGCGGTAAGCGTGACAAGCCAGCCTCTTGAAACTGGAAACACCGGCTCCATATTTCAGTCACCACATTTTACGGGGAGGCAAGAATGGCGGCGATCAAAAAAGTTAAGCAGGACATCCTGGACTATTTCGCAAAGAACAACGCTGGGGTTGGCCATAGCTTCAATGCACGGGGCTTTGGTTTTACTGTGATGTTGAGCTACACCCAGAGCGAAAAAGAGGTGGTGTTGTCAGCCATGGAGGAGTTGGCGTCGGAAGAGCTGGTCGAAGAGCGCAACGGATCACATTTCCTGACCCAAGCTGGCTACGACCGAATCTATGGCACGGGGTTCGAGCACGTACAGCGAGACATTCTGGACTTTTTTGCGAAGAACGGAGCACGCGTTAGTGACAGCTTTAACGCACGAGCGTTCATGCATACCACCATGCTGCACTACACCCCCGAGGAACGACACGCGGTCGTGCCGGCGATGCAAGAACTCGTAGGAGCTGGCTTAGTCGAGGAACGCAACGGATCGCACTTTCTCACTCAAGCCGGCTTCGATCACATCTACGAATAACCTCCTTAGGGAAATCCAAAACGTAGCAACCGTTAGTTCGTCGGCAACCCCAGTTTGTCGAAAAACGCGCGGTTGCGTTCTCTCGCTGCGTTGAGCAGGCGGTCAAACGAAATGACTTCTATGTAAGCCTTGAAGTTATCGTTGTATCCGAAATAGCCTTGGTGGTCACTTGTGACCCGAAGCCCCAACATCTTGCAACGTCGCTCGACCGACTGCGTGAGATCGCATATCGCGTAGCAGAATCCAGGAATCTCGTCCGACGCAGGAATGGGCCGACCGCTTGCTGTGGTCGCTTTACCGGTACGAATACGTTCAAGGTAGCCCAGCGCCTGTTCAACTGGATCCTTTTCTTCACCAGCGGTTGCATCGTTGCGCATCGGACGCTTAATCTCGACGATGACAATCGAGGCAAGCGGCAACCTGTTGCCGTCGGACACCAGTATTGGCTCGTCAAACACATTCAGCAAACAAAGGTCCGGCTCTTTCGCCGAGGTGGAACCCGTGATCGGCATGGACGACAACGGCTTGTCCGACGCGAGGAAATCGTGAAATGCCAACCTCTCGTCAATTAGCCACAGGTTGCAACTGTCTAGCCGCACTTCGTTTGACGTCTTCCTCATCGGCATGATGAGTTCGTGAATCAGTTCTTCCTTTGAATACTTCCCATCCGCTCCGCGTTCGATGGCCTTCTCAAGAATGTCCAGGATCACCTTTCTATGGAACACGTAGTTCGCTAGATCCGACTTCTTGATGTCATCAGCCTTTTCGAGATATGCCGTAAGCCTTGCGAAGTAGTCAGCGGCCGATTCATCCTTGCTGAAGTTCATCATTGCATGGCCTTCAGCGAGCAGACTCCCTTCAATCTCCGACAGTTGCTTGTGAAGGAGAAGATCGAGGTCTTTATCCGAGATCTCCGGATCAACGGTGAGCTTGTCTGCTGCGATCCGGCCGAGAATCGGTCGATACCGAGGCGCGCGGAGCGAGACGAATTTCTCGACGCGTTCTTGCCCAGCCTTCCGACTTTCTTTCAAGTATTCGGCCAGGAAATCCTGCGACGAGGTGAGCACCACGCCACGAATGTCCGCGAGGCTAACCTCGGTGTCCGAGAAGAGATCGTCGCTGATTTCCTCGATGTCAAAGCCAATGCGCTCCGGACGGACGTTCTGATCGAGAAATGGCGAAGTCACATAGCAAGCATAGACGAAATCACCCGCATCGTCTTTGATACGACCATGAAGGCCGGGGATCTTCCCCACAATGCTTTCTTCCTCAACGACTCGACCGGCTGCACACCAGGCGATAAACGGTTGCTTCTGCGACGTCGCCTTGAGTTTCAGGTGCGTAAGCTCAAACGGCTGCTCCTTCACCGTGACGGTTTGCCGCTTCGCTGAGGAATACATGCATTCTTCGTAGACGTCATCAAGGTCGATCGTTTCGTCGTCGTCCTTAACCTTGATCTTCGGGGCTCCGCCGTCTCGAACGAAATACCATAGACAGTGTTCAAACAACGCGTTGGCAATGGCGCGTCCGGTTTTCGCCGATCGCTCGCGATACATCTGCTTGAATCCATCCAAATGTACCGACGTTCTGCCAACTTCTCCCTTCGGAGTACCCGAGAGAACCAGTTTATCGACGCCTTGCGTCGCAGTGAATGTGAAAGCCCGGCGCTTCAAAACATCGCCGGCATCGATATAGTCGCTCTTTACATGAACCGTCTCGAACGCCTTCAACCACAAGAGCCGCCCAACACCTCGACAACCGTCGCTGGCCTTGTAGTCAGAATCCAGCGTTTCGAACGATTCGAGGTTTCTATCGTCAAACCCGATGCCGTTGTCGATGACCCGGAAGCCGGTGATGTGTTCGAGAGGTGGCGCACCACGCTTCATCTTGCCGTTATCCAGGTTTAAAGAAGCCTGGGGTAAACGTACGATCTCGACGGTGATTTCACCATAGGGCGACTTTTTGCCGAGAGCCGCGATCCCTTGAATCGAGTTAACCACAGCTTCGAACAACGGCAACAGACCGTGACTGCGAGGCAGAGGCGTGTTGCGCAACCTACCTCTGAGATAGGTATTCATGCTCATGGTCTTTCCAAAGATGACGGGCCGTGTGCTCCATTCTATCAAGCGCGATCGCACATAGCCTATGCCTGCTTCCGCGCAAAACGATGACGCCAATGTCGGCGCCCACTTTCGGATTCAAGTAGCTTCATCGCGAGAATGCGCGCCTGAAATAACTGGTGGCGGAACTGCCGCGGAAGAAAGCGATGCTCGAGAAGATCGCTTTGGGAAACTGGTGAGCCGAGCGACGCCGACGCATGGCCGTCACGCGGCAGGAGCGTGCTGATTCGCGTCGATATGTCAAACGTGGGCATCGTGGATGCCACACCGTCTCTCGCCGACAAGACACTGGCTTGCACCAGTTAACAACAATACCCCAATCGCAGAAAATCTCGCGCATATATCACCTCGGTGAGCATCCAACCCGGAATGCCTGGGCAACGTCGTTTGCCCTGAACCCAGATGAGGCTGATCTATGAACCACTCCGTTTCCTGTCCCCGCTGCAACTCGACCCGCGTTACCACGCGGGATCACGCCCGAAAAGCCGGTGGTGCGGTTGGCGCTGCGGCCGGTGCCGCCGGTAGTGCTGCTGCCGCACTCGGCGGTGCCGAAGCCGGTGCAGCCCTCGGTATGGTCGCAGGCCCCGTCGGCTCGATCTTCGGCGGCTTGGCTGGTGCGCTCATGGGCGCACTATTCGGTGGCGCTGCCGGCTGTGCCGCAGGATCCGCCGTTGGCGAGCAGATCGATAACCACGTGCTCGACAACTACGACTGCATGGCGTGTGGACACACGTTCGGCAAGCAGCACACGTCCTAGCATTCACTGGGGCTTTCGCTTTATCGCTTTCATCTTTCGCCATGCCATGCCTGCAGCCCTTCGAGGGCTGCAGGCATTTGTGCTGTCTGTTTCTCACACTTTCAATCAGGAATTTCAAATGCACCTTGTACAAAGCATGGCCTATGTCAACGAAACGCCCTGGCACGGTCTGGGCAATCAGCTTGCGGCCAATCAGCCGCTCGAAGTCTGGGCGCAGCAGGCAGGTATGAACTGGCGTATCGAGGAAACCGAAGTCCGCTTCGTCTCAGGTAGTGTCGGATCCAGCCTGGGTTCGATCCACGCCTTCCCAGAACAGAAGGTGCTCTACCGCAGTGATACGAAGCAACCGTTGTCTGTCGTCTCATCCAAATACCAGGTGGTGCAGCCGGAATCAATTTTAGAATTTTATCGGGACCTTGTTGATGTCGGCGGATACGAACTGGAAACCGCAGGCGTGCTCAAAAATGGCAAGAAACTCTGGGCGCTCGCAAAAACCGGCCAGAGTGTGACGCTCAAGGGACGGGACCGCGTCAATGGATATTTGCTGCTTGCCACTGCATGTGATGGCACCCTGGCCACGACGGCTCAATTTACCTCCGTGAGGGTCGTCTGCAACAACACGCTCGCCATCGCGCTGGGCGACAGCACCGGCGCGGTCAAGGTGCCGCACCGAAGTCAGTTCGACGCCCAAGCAGTCAAACGCCAGCTAGGCATTGCGATCTCCAGTTGGGATGGATTCATGGCCCGCATGAAAGCGCTGTCCGAATGCAAGGTCAACGACACCGCCGCCGAAGCATTCTTTCGCCGTGTGCTGACCTATCAGGCGACGGGGGGCAATACAGCCTTGGCGGCCACCAACGACAGCGCCGTCAAGGCCGTGCAGGAACTGTTTGCAGGTCGCGGCAAGGGGGCCGACATGGCTTCCGCATCGGGCACCGCCTGGGGACTGCTTAACAGCGTCACCGAATTTGTCGATCACCACCGCCGCGCGCGCAGCGACGATAACCGCCGAGATTCCGCCTGGTTTAGTACGGGAGCCACCCTCAAGCAAAAAGCCTGGGATGAGGCGCTGCGGCTTGTCGTGTGATGACCGGTCTCGACGACGCGCCGGTCCTCGCGGTCGGCGTAAGGATCCAGATTCCGCGTGGAACAGGATTACGGTTCGGAGGCCGTTACGCCGCGGCTCTACTGATCAGGGCGCAAGGCACGACCGTGCACCTCGGAAACTGCAATCTCGTGACCTCTGCATTCGATGCCCTGCAGGACGCAATGGCGCGTACACAGCCAACCTGACGTGGCCTTCTCCCCGGTTTCTCGCGCTCCCTTATTCACTCACCTTTCGCCAATCCATCATCACACCACCATGCCCGGTCAGGTTCGCCTGCCGGGCTTTTCTCTTTCCGGAGGTAATATGAAAAACCTCAAAGCGGCAGCGGCCTCGCGGGGTCCCGCGCTGAGGCTGGTCAGCACTCAGGATCTGAGCCGCGAGGACTGGCTCGCCGTACGCCGCACAGGCATTGGTGGATCAGACGCGGCAGCGTCGGTCGGCCTGAATCCGTACATGAGCGCCCTTGAACTGTGGCTTGACAAGACCGGAAGGGGCGACGGACTCCCACGCCCCGATCCCACCGACACCACATCTCCAACCTACTGGGGAAACCTGCTTGAACCGATCGTTGCTGCCGCGTATACCCAGCAGACGGGCAACCGCGTCCGTAAGGTCAATGCGGTACTTCGTCACCCGAGCATCCCGTTCATGCTCGCCAACCTTGATCGCGAGATCGTGGGAGTACCTAGCGTACAGGTTCTTGAATGCAAGACGGCCGGTGAGTTCGGCGCACGACTGTGGCGTGAGGGCGTACCGGACTACGTGGTCTGCCAGGTTCAGCACCAGCTCTCGGTCACTGGCAAGCAGGCCGCCGATGTCGCGGTACTGCTCTGTGGACAGAAACTCGAAGTTCATCGCATCCAGCGTGACGACGCGCTGATTGCCCGTCTGATCGAACTGGAAGCCGCGTTCTGGCGCTACGTCGAGACAGATACACCACCGCCTGCGGATGGTTCGGAATCGGCGGATCGCGCGCTACGGTGTCTCTATCCAGGAACCGGAGGCACTGTCGATTTCTCGGATGACCGTCAACTGTCGTCGGCGTTCGCCGATCTGGTTGCGGTACGTGCCGACATCGAGCAACGCGAGGCACAGGAAGCGATGCTCAAGCAGACGATACACCAAGCAATGCGCGAAGCCGACCGGGCCCTCTTTGAGACCGGTTCGGTGTCGTTCAAACGCAGCCGGGACAGCTCTGGCATCGATCTCAAACGCCTGCTTGCCGATCACCCTGAGTTTTCGGCGCAGTACACGCTCACAAAACCCGGCTCACGCCGGTTTCTCGTTTCCGTCTGATTTCCCCGTTTCGAAGTTCTCGCTTTCGTTCCACATCCCACTGTTTACATGCAAAGGAGAGTTCCATGCTCAAAGGCTTGGCTATCACGCCCCCAACCGTAGGAAGGATCTCCATCGGGAGAGTTGTCGAGAAGAACGGCAAACGCCTCCCCGAAAAAGACGACCAGTTTACTTTGACAACTCAAGTGATCAATCGAGGCGAGTGGGTCCTCCATCCACTCAACGAGACACTTCGCAAGGCGACCACCGGCAAACTGCGTTCGATTCCGGTACGGATGCTGTTCAACGATCCGGATCTCAACCTGAGGGCCGAATACAGTCTCTTTGACCGCAGGACGGGCCGTCCCTTGTGCGTCGGAAATGGCGAGACATGCAAACGTGTGACTGACGGTGGCATCACCACAATGGACTGTCCGACGCCAGATGGCTGCGCGTTCGGCGAAGCCGGTGGCTGCAAGCCGTACGGGCGCTTGAACGTCACGATCGGCCAAGAAGACGAGCTCGGCTCGTTTATCTTTCGTACCACCTCGTACAACTCTATCCGCACGCTCTCGGCACGGCTGCAGTATTTCAGCGCAGTGTCCGGCGGCCTGCTCGCCTGTCTGCCGCTGGAACTGAAGCTGCGCGGTAAATCCACCACGCAAAGTTACGGCTCGGCAATCTACTACGTCGATTTGGGCGTACGGGCGGGGAGTTCTTTGCAGGAAGCCATCACACAGGCGCGGGAGCTCAATACCACCCGACAGGCGGCGGGCTTTGCCCAGGCAGCACTCGATGCAGCGGCACGCGTGGGTTTCGCCAATGGTGCGTTTGAAGACAGTATCGAAGAGAGCGCCGCAGTCGCCGAAGAGTTCTATCCAGCAGAGTCCGGTCACGATCGCAGTCACGATGACGGTCACGACGATACCGGTGGGCCGGCTGCTTCTGGTCTGAAGGCTCGACTGGATAAACGTGCCGCACTGCTCGGTGGGAAGGCTGCATGACCCGTCGTTCCGCGCTCGTCCTGGCTGCCGTGGCAACCAGTACCGCCGTATGTATGTCGATACTGGCCGGCTGGCAGCGCGGCGGATGGATCACGGAGCGGCTGGTGTGGGTTGCTGTCGGGATCGTGCTCGTTGCCGGCGCGCACCTGCTTCCCGCCCTGTGCCGCTCCACCCCGCTGCTTATCCGCGGCGCCGGCACGCTACTCTGGATGGCATCTATGGCGACTGCCTGCTATGGCCACGCGACCTTTTTCCTGCTGGCGCAGCAGCACGCTGGCGGATTGCGGGCCGCGTCGGTTTTTGCTCCGCCCATTTCGCCGCGCCGCAGCCTGACGATCGTGATGGACGAGCGTGCAAAAGTCGTCGGCCAACTGGCAACCCTTCGCACGCGCCGGTGCGTTCATGACTGCACGTTACTGGACGGTCGACGTGCGACGCTGACTGCGCGCATCGATGCGCTGGATGCCGAGGCAGCAGAAGTACGACGGGCGCAGGCCGAAGCCGATCGGGTTATGGGGCAACGTGACTCGGCCATGACCGACCCGGTAACGACCGGACTGGCAACAGTCACAGGCATGACGGCCCTGCACCTCGAACTGGTTGCTGGGCTCGGATTTGCCCTCGTGCTCGAATGCCTCGCCTGCCTGCTCTGGTGGATTGCACTGCCACCTGATGGGTGGCTCGCAACGGTCAAGAATGACCACGATGCGTCAGGTGAAGTCGTAGTCGCTCCTCCTGAGTCTCTGGCCACGGTCACGGAACCCGAAACCGAAGTCACGAAACTCGCGAGGGAGATCGAAGCGGGTCTCGCCCGCCCAACCGTCGCCGACATACGCCGGCATCTGCGGTGCTCACAGGCGAAGGCCGCCGTCCTTCGTCGCCAGCTCGTTCAGTCCAAGCCGTAACCCGGACGCGTCCTGCGTCCGGCATTTCCTTTCACTTTTACGAGTTCGTATCCGGTTCATCCGGAGGCCCGTGCTCGTCCGTATTCTGGAGAAATCACCATGAATCAGCCTTCGCGGCTTAAACCGCTATTCCGTCCAGGACGCCTGCTCGTCGCGTCGGACGCACTCACAGCGCTGCGTGTGAACGGCATTCCCGTCGTCAGCGTCCTGCTCCGTCATGTCGCGGGCGACTGGGGTACGGTGTCTGACGAGGACCGTCAACAGAACGACCTGTCAATCCTGGCAGGCCTGCGCCTGATCTCGCTCTATCGCCTGCCGGACCAGACCCGCATCTTGGTTATCACAGAGTGGGATCGATCGAGCACGACCGTCGAACGAGTTGAGGATATCGCAGCCGACAGCGACCCACGCGAAAATCGGCCAGCGAGTCGTCGCTATCCGGCCTGGCCTTCCGTAAGCTACATGCAGGAGTGCCGCGCATGAGCCGCTACGTGAAAGGACCCCGCTTTCCGATGGGCCGCCCCGCCATCACGCCAGGAGCCGAAGGAGCACTCGAAGCGGAAGGCATACCAGCAATCGTACTGCTCGCCCGTCATATCCATGGCGATTGGGGCAGCCTTCCGGTCGAAGACCAGACTGCGAACGAACTGGCGCTGCTCACGGGCAAACGCCTGCTGTCAAGTTACGACCTGCCGGGTGGCCGGAAGGTCTGGATCATTACGGAGGCCGACCGCTCGGCCACGACGATCCTGCTGCCCGACGACTACTGATCGACATCAGCGTTTCGCGAGTCGCCCGGTCAGCCGCTCGACAATCTCCATCACCATCGTCCGGTCACTGCTCCCAAGCTTCGAGAGCAACTGCCCGACGTGCTTCGCCTGGTCGCTGGTGCGACTACTTGCTTCCGTCAGCAGGTCAGCCGCGTTGCACTGGAACAGTTCCGCCAGTTCCACCAGTCTTGCGACGGTTGGCATCACGATCCCGCGTTCCATACGCGAAACCGCCTCATTGCCGATTCCCAGCGCCTCGGCCACCTGTTCCTGCGTGAAGCCGCTTGCCACGCGATGTTTCGCGATCGCCCGGCCAACTACCACGGCGAGCTGTTCCTGATCGACTTGAGCCATGAACCCTCCATTCAACCTGAATGGTTGAGCTACGCCTCAAAAAACTTAAGGACTTACTAAGATGAATCTAAACCTTTTAGGATGAATGCCGATATCTTTCCTGACATCCTCCCTTCATCAGCCACCTGAAAAGGAACCACGCAGTGAACAAAAACAAGATCAACAAGAGAATCGCCAGATTCGCGCTTGGCGCATCCATGTGTGCGGCACTTGCCGCGTGCGGCGGGGGCGGCGGCGGAAGCTCGCCGTCCGCAAGTAGCGGATCGACTTCGGTCAACACGACGGGCACGGCGGCGATTGGTGCGCCGATCATCGGCGGCTCGGTCGAACTGAAATGTGCATCGGGCACGACGACCTCAACCACAACCGGTACGGACGGCAGCTGGAACGTCTCGCTCAAGAGCACGGACTATCCATGCGTTGCCCGTGTGTCGGGCGGACAGGTCAACGGCTCTACGCTGGCTTCGGCGCTGCATTCGGTTGCCGCAGCCTCGGGCACGACCAATATCACGCCCTTGACCGACATCATCGTCGGGGTGCTCGGCAAGCAGGACCCGGACGCGTGGTTCAACAGCGCGAAGAGCGGCGATCTAACCGGCGCCATTACGACCGACAACCTGAACGGCGCCCTAGTCAAGCTGGAAACGGCACTGGCAACCCTGCCGGGCAAGCCGGCATTGCCACGCGGCTTCAATCCGCTCTCCACCAGCTTCAAGGCAGAAAAGGGCGACACAGGCGACACCCTGCTCGAAACCTACGGTGCAGCGCTGACGGCTTCCGGCCTGTCGCAGTCGGATGCGGCGACGAAGACGGCTAATGGCGCGGCATTGACGCAGCAGGCTTACGCCGCCACGGCCTACACCACCCCGGGGATCACGGAAATCCAGATGGGTTCGTCCGTCAACCTGGATGGCACGTTTGCCATCGCCATCGCTGATCCGAATCGCGGCCAGTACGCGGCGAAGGCGAACATCGACGCCGCCGGCAATGTGACCTCGTTCACGGATGCCGGGAAATTTAGTGCCGTTATCAGTTTGCTGGGCAACCGCGTCGGCCAGCTCTGCGCGGCCAATGGCGTCGGTAGCGTCGTCGCCGCTCAGCCGGGGCAGTATGTGTACGTGTCGAGCGACCTGACCGAAGTGACCGATCCGAGCGATCTGAACGGCAAGACGTTCGACGAGTACGAGGACTGCACAAAATCAGGCACGACGACATTCGCGAACGGCAATTCCACGTTCACCGGCATTGATGGTGGTACGGATGCGCCGGTCAGCGTTGCCCAGGCGCTAAGTGCCGATGGGATTTCCGATACGAGGAACCATTCGGTCGAGCACGCCAAGGTTTACAAGTACACCGATCCGGCATCGGGCACGACGAAGTACGCCTACATCACCGTGAACAGTACGACCACTCCCGGCACGACCGATGATCCGCTCACGTTCGACACGGATACCAAGTACGTGACCATCGGACTTTCGCAATAAACCTTTGGCGGTTCGTGCCCTGCTATTCCGATGGGGTACGTCGGCATCGTTCCCCGCGCAGCATCTAGTTGTTCGAGCTTGCTGCGCTTTCCTGATCCGGAGTGCGCGATTCCGTGAGCCGCGCACGCCAATCTTCATTCATTTTTCGCTGATGAACATGAAATTCACCACGCTTGCCTCGGCGACGTTCCTAAGCCTGGCATTGGCCGGCTGCGGCCACTCCGAAGTCGGTACAGTTAAGGCCGCAACCGTTCCGCAAGATTCGACCCATACCTACGAAACGGCCCTCTCGAACCGGGCCTCCTGCGAGAAGGATAGCTGGCGCACGTTCAAGGACGACACGAACCGGACGGTCGTGGAATACCGATGTGAGTTGAAGAACGGCGCGGCACTGCTTGCCGCGTTCCGTCAGCAGAAGATCATTGATACGCAGCACGACTATCAAGGCTATTACCGGGGCCTTGATCAGACCGCCGAGAGCATCCGCCAAAAGAATCCCGATGTCCTGGAGAAACAGCTCGCCGATGCCCAGAGTCAGCTCGCGCAATTGCAGGCCAATGGCGTGCCGTCGGGTGCAGATACTCCGAAAGACCCGGAAGTGCTGAAACAGTCCATCGTCAACCGCGAAAGCGCAATGGAGGCGGCCCAGTCCTCCGTTGAGCGGGCACAACGGGAGCTGAATGATGCCAAGAATGGCCTGGCCGGCGTGCAGCAGGAGCGCGCTCGTTTCGAGCAGCAGGAAAAAGACGCGCTCGCGCAGATCGACACGACATATGGGAGCGTCACCCAGGCGAACGAGGTCTTTCAGTGGTTAGTCCGGGATGACGAGGTCGTGCCGGACTGGTCCGGTGTTCAGTTGGCGAAGCAGGACGGCAACACCGCGCGCATCGACAGGAACTGGAGTCAGACGATGGCGGATTTGCTCAACCATCGGGGCGACGATCACGTTCACGCCGTGCTCAACGTCCCGAACAACATTGTCCTCAATCAGTAGCCACCGGCACCCGACTCGACAACGGCAGCGACTCAGGCCGCCAATGCCGGTCGAGCATCTAGCGACCAAGGCCGACCTTGCTACGACGCCAAGCTGAAGGATTTTCGAAACAGCATGGGCGAAGAAGCGACTGTCAGCAACGACATGAAACGAGTGGCGTGGCCAGAGGGGACTGCCACGGTCTGCCCGGTTATCGGGTTCGGCCTGCATATGAATGCCGCCTGCATGGGCGGCATTTTTTTTGCCATAATTAGCTCGATCAACGTATCGGTGAACAGATACGATCGTCCAAGCCCCGCAGCCAAGCGGACAGGCTCCTCGCACAGTCCGCTGGCCACGTCATATCTTCACTCTCGCCTTTAGTGCCTTCGTAATCATCGCTATATCGATATCTTCGCCTGGATGCGCCAAGCAAAATTCGTACAAAACGGCGATGTAGGCGTTACCCAGACTCTTAGTAATTAGAGCGGCCGTTGTCGCTGCGATTGCGCCGCCAACAACGGTGCCAGCGCCGGGAATCATCTTCAGAAGACCGGTCACGACTGTACGGCCTATCAGCGTCGCTGCGGATGCCCCTAGCACCGAAGTAACGAGCGTAGTCAAGGTTGCAGTGCTGAGCTCCATCCCGAAAGTGACACCGACCTTGGCAATCATTGTGACCTGAATCGGAACAAGCAGCGCCGCGTCTGAGAACGGAATAGGTACCGCAGCCGCAGTCGCCGCCAGGCCTGCGGCGATGCTCACTTCGTTCTCAGCTTGATGCTTTTTTTCATCCAGAGCCCTCCTGTTACGCGTCGACAATGCGTTCGCATAAGCGCGCTTTTGCGCCTCAGGTATTAGTCGCGACGTCGCATCGATCAGAGCGTCCAAACCAGTTGGCGGCAAGGTGGCATCGAGTTCCTCGATGCGTTCGGAGAGAGCCCGAACGCAGACCGTACAGGAAGCTCTAGACAAGAGGCCATTCACCTCCTTGAGGAATTTTTCGTTCTTTCGCGATTTCGTTAACACAGCGACTACCGGAATACCTGCTGCAGCAATCATGTTGCATAGCTCGACTTCAGCGTCCTCCACACGATCGCTGCCTTCCTGGATACAAAGCCATGCAATATGAATATGCCTGTTCTGGTCTTCTGACGAAGATCGCTCTTGTATCAGGGTATCGAGCTCGTCTCTCGTCCTCGCATAGTCAGCTACCTCCAGCCCTTTCGTATCGATGATGGTGAGCGGGTGGCCAGGCTTTGTGATCTCGACAATTTTTTGTGTAACCGGCTTACCAGAACCAGTTTTCGCGAAATCGCCACGAAAAACTGTGTTGATCAACGTACTCTTTCCTACACCAGTCTTCCCAACCGTCACCACGTTGACTTTTCCCAGCCCTTTGGTTGCGGCACCTATGGCTTCCTCGATGGCATCGTGAAGTTGAATGTGCTTGTCAGCGTCAGAAGAGATCATCCCATTTCCCCGAAAAAATCAGTTTTCTCAAATGCTGCGAAATTACCAAACGTGCCCTTTAAAATAGGACACCACCCGCGAACGATAAAATATACAAAGACCCATGCGTCCGGTTGTCTTCGGACTGCACTCCAAGCTACCTAATTCGGCTGAAAAACCACTCGATAAGATTGGGCCGCGAACGAACCAACGCGTGTGCACCACACCGAGGGCAGTGCGAACGGGTATCTATGTCCGGTACTAGGACGTCGCTACGCGGGGCAAACGTATGCTGCCAACCGCATTGACTACATTTCAACGTAAAAGGCGCTGGGCGCACGGGCATAAAGCCTCTGGTAGCTTATTCGATATACTTGGCGGGTCACTTCAAGCCCGCCGTCCCATACAGGTCGACTTATTCGTGCCGCGCGTCGGCCTTCACCGAGTCGACGTACACGCCAACCGCCGCAGTCCCCACCACAGCTGCAACAAACACAATCGCGAACGCAGCCAGATGTTGCAAAGGGGAAGAATTGCAATTCGTGAACATGACTTCTCCTGTCAGAAGGATCAATAGGACAGCAGCGACGCGCTGCCCTATCAAGATAGTCACTTCGTGAGACAAATCATGTCCGAATACCCTTGGCCGACTCTTGGCAACTCGATGCCTGCTGCTCCTCATAAAGCGCAGAGGTCGCCCTGGCCTCCGCCGCCAGTTCCGCCCGCAGGCTCGCCGGGCACAACACCTCCACGTTCGGCCCGAAGGCCCTCAGCCACCAACGCAGCCGCTGACTCAACAGAACAATGCCGCGCACCTCAAGCGAGTCGCCATTCTGGACGGCTTGCTGGTCGTCAGACAGCGGCGCTTCGAGTAAATGGTTCCCTGCTCCGTTCCTGAAACGCAACTTCAGATCGATTTCCCCTTCGACCATGAAGTCGAACTGTCGTTGTGCCCGCACGTACTCCGAAAGCTTGAACTCACGTGGATAGGTGAACGACTCGGGCAACATACTCGCGCGTGTGAGACGGTCGAGTCGGTACATCGCCGGTTTCGGATACCGCAGCATCGCAGCCACGAGATAGACCAAGCCGCCGACCTCGACCAAGCCGAGCGGGTGAACGATCTTCGCTTCGTCGTTGTCGATTTTAGTACGCGGCTGGTAAACGATTTCAAGTTGCTGCTCGCAAAAGAGCGCCTGCGAAACTACAGCGAAAACATCGGAGTCAATCTCCGGGTGTTGCAGTACAAAGTTACCTGTCTCGACCTCGATCTTGTCAATCCATTTGCGGTAGCGCCGCTCATGCTCGGTGTTGACAGTCGCCAACCGCTTACCCGCCACATCGAACAGCGGTGCGAGCGTTTCGGCCACTAGTGTCGGAATCCGCCAGGTCGAAAAGCGACGTAGCGTTTGGAGAGCAAGCGCCTCGTCGTGCGTCATCACGCCAGCCGCTTTGGCAGCAAGACCACTTGCGCCCGCAACCTTGCGCCAATACTTGGCTCGCCCGCGCCGCTCCACCACGACCAGCCCGCTTTCGAGCAAGTCTTCCAGCCTGCGCTGCACAGTCTTCACGACGGGGGGATCAAGCTGCATGACGCTGAGCTTGCGATGCACATCGGGAGTGGAAAGCGGTTCTT
Source organism: Paraburkholderia denitrificans (assembly GCF_042655705.1). Lineage (NCBI taxonomy): Bacteria > Pseudomonadati > Pseudomonadota > Betaproteobacteria > Burkholderiales > Burkholderiaceae > Paraburkholderia > Paraburkholderia denitrificans. Next base: position 98,399 of record NZ_JBHSMP010000010.1, read on the forward strand.
CGTCTCTGCCAGCATCGGGCAGAACCTGCAAGATTTCTCGATCCAGCATATCGGGGAAGGGAATCCGGAGAAACGGTCGATTGGCTATCTTTCTTTTAACGGCAAACTGACTCAGTTCTTGAGCTTTGCATGTTCGACGTTTTAGTGGCTCAAGGCAGACCTCCACCAATGAAGAGGGGTTTGGAACCGAACAGCCGACCAGGCCATCCGCCACATCTGCCACTTTAGCTGACTAAGCTTACACCCATCGGTTGCGCCGCCCCCCCTTAAACCTATGACCAGCGGGGCTTCCAGCCGTGCAGGCGGCTTTCATGCGAGGACGGTTAGCTTCCGCCCCCCTTAAACTCCGAAACCGAGTCCCTCAAATGAAGTGGAAACTTTGTAAGCGCGCGATTCCGCACACCGAGCTTCCGTTATTGAGAAGGCTCACGATTGCGTCCGCAACCCAGCTTTGCGGATGCAATCCATGACAGAAGATGAGCTGAGCTTTTTGCCCTTGCGCGTGACACGTGTTGGTGTCGGCGGCAAGTGAAGCTTTGACCTGGCGGACAAGCGACGTCTGGTCGAAGCCTGTCTGCGGCCAGGCGTCTCACTATCGGGCCTCGCCCTGAAGGCCGGCGTGAACGCCAACCAGCTGCACAAGTGGGTTCGGGCACATGAACAAGGCGGCCCCAAATCAGACACGATGTGGCGGTTGCATCGCTAGCGTTTGTTCCAATGCCATTGGCATTCACCCGGTACGCCTCCTAGCGCGGCATATCCACGGCGACTGGGGCGAACTCCCCGCCGAAGACCTTGGCTGCAAATGAATTCGCGCTGCTCTCCGGCAGTCGGCTGCTTTCGAGCTACACGATACCGGACGGCATCAAGAACATGGCGAATGAGGCCGACGAAGTTCTGCGGAACGGAGACATCGGGCGCAGCGAAAACATTGTCCAAGCCGCATACGGTCGCTTACGCGAAACGTGGGAGCGCGGAGTGGAGGAGGCAATCCTCAATGAAACGGTGGTCCGCTTTCGGCCTGGTGTCGCGACTCAGCGGCTCCGGGCTGTGGTCCTCACCGACAAAGGCTACGTGAAGATTCACGAAGCGATGGCACGTTGTTCCTATTTCGCCCTCCACGACACGTCGGCGGACACCAGCGCGGCCACGCCAACAGCCGCTGAGTTGCGAGCCAACATTGAGAGAGCGAGAGTGTTTTTCGCAGATCGGAAAAAGCTGAACGAGGAAACCGATCGCCGTCGTCGCGAGCTTCTTGAACGACGGGCGGCTCTCAAGCAAGCCTGATCACGAAATCGGCGCTGCAAAATGCAACGCCGTCTGGCGATGACGGCCGGAGCTTGGCTCCGCCGCCTCGTCATTCGTAGCCGGACAGCAGGGCCATTGCCTCCCGAATCAACGCGATGGCTGTGTCAACGTTCCGCGCTGTCGGATCGGCGCGTTCGGCGAGCGCCAGACAGGTGAAATGGACGGAGGGCGAATGCTTGGCTAGGAGTGCGTCGGATTTGAGGTGAGGCGTGAGTCCAGGCACCAGGTGATAACTGGGTTCGCGC